>JAIOPP010000085.1 GCA_021413845.1 Planctomycetia bacterium
TGATCCGCAGCGCGGCGGAGCGAACCGTCGCAGGCTTGTGGCGCCGCTGCGGCGAACTCGTCACCCGCTTCCAAGAATCCGAATGCCGAAACTACTTCCGAAACTCAGGATACCGCTACAATTAATTGCAATGCGCTCTAATTCATCGAGCGCCGGCGTCGCAGCGCTTCCGTCGGCAGCTAGAATCATGTCGCGAACCTCTTTACAAGGAGCAGCGATGAGAGCGACGATCGGATTTGCCGCGGCATGTTTATTGTTACTCGGCGCAGGGGCAGATGCCGACGAGCAAGCCGCCGCCCGCGCGTTGCCTCCGATCGAGACTGCTGATTACGACGAGCAAGCTCGGTTCCGAGTCAACGGTCGCCCCTTCTTTCCGATTCTGCTTTACGACGCCCCGACCGACGACACGACCTTGGCGATGTTGCGCGAGTTCGGCTTCAACACCCTGACTTGCAAGCCCGACGCTACCGGCTCGTTGCCGGAGAAAGGTTTCTACGGCGCGGTGCACGGCGCGAAGACGACGGTGGAAACCTCGGGCATTCTGCTGGTGCTCGGGCCCGATAGCCCGGCGCTCTATTACAAGCAGGACTTATTGGAGCGTGTCGCCCAAGAGAACGGCAAAGCGAAGGGAGCGGTGCCGGGCCGACCGGTGATGAATGCGATCGGCTATTGGGAGAACGAGCCGAAAGGGGTCGTTGCCGGAGAACTTCCGTCGAAGTCCCATTACGAAGATCTCGTGGCGGCGATCGAAGTTTCGGCCCCTTATCTCTACCCAGTGCCGTATCAACCCACGGCGAGCGTCGGCGAGGCCGTTGCTCGCGCTAGGTCGGCCACGCAAGGAAAGAAACCGATCTTACCGATCCTGCAACTCTTCGCCTGGGAGGCCGGCACGCGCTACCCGACGGTGGCCGAGTTGCGCTCGATGACGTTTCTGGCGCTGGTCGAAGGGGCGAGCGGCATCGGCTACTACTCTTTCGGCTCGGTCACCGGCCGACCGAACCGGACGATCGCCGAGGTCGAGCCCGAACTCTGGCGGAGCGTGAAGCAACTCAATCGGGAAGTTGCGGAGATCGGGCCGCTGCTGCTCGGAACGAACGCCGCGCCGGCGCTATCGCTCACCGGCGGCGCTTCGACCGTGAAGTTCAAAGCGGCGAGCACCGGCGCCGGTTTTCCGGCCGTCGTCGTCAACTCCGCCGCGACGACTCAAGAAGCCACTCTCACGGCACGCAATATCACGACGGGAAACATCACGCTCGACGACGGGCGCACGATCGACGTTCGCGAAAGCACCGGCCGAATCACATTGAAGCCGTTCGAATCGCTAATCCTCCGCCGGTTAGACGAGCGCCGGCGTTAGATCTATGTCTTGGTAGCGGATTTTTCATTCCCGGTCTTCAGCGAGAGTGTCCCTACATCGCTGGGCCTGCGTTCTGCGGATGTAGTCGGATATGAGAAGCTGATTCACAAGTGCCTTGAAGTAAACTTGCACGGTGATTCGAGGAAGGCCGAAGACGCCGAAATACCTTCGGCCTGTGATACCGGGATGGACTCGCGCTCTAAAGAGGGTGTTTCGTCCACCAAGGTCAGTCGGGGCGACGGGGCGCCATTAGAACCGCTGTTGTTCGATGCGGTAGCATGGCCCGGGCATCTAGTCAGAGCGGTAAAGATTTTAGGACTTCGGAAAACCCAACCGACGCCGCTTTCGACTGGGAGAGAAAGGCGTTCGTTGTAAGGGTTGTAGGCCTTCTTTTGGTGATGGCGCTTTTCTTGGTTGTTCCAAAGCCGATACGCCGGCGACAATTTGTCGCAGACGCAACTGGTCAATTCCGAACCACTCCCTATACACGAGTATTTAATATTTAACTTTTGCGCCGTTGGCAGTTTCGATCCGAACGGATCGCGATCTCACCCGTCCGCGCATCTTGTTTAGCAACTTGGTTAGCAAAGGGTGGACCATGGACGGTTCCAGCGATCGTAGCGATTCTTCCGGCAGCCGAAGTCGTTCGACTTCGGGACGCACCCGAACTCGGGCGAGTTGGGCTACGAGCATCACGCTTGGCGTGCTGACGACGCTCTTGAGCGGGTCGACGGCGTGGGGGGCGAACCACGACGTCAATTCCGACGCGCAGCTCCGCAGCGCCATCACCAGCGCGGTCGCCGGCGACACGATCACGTTCACAGGCGACATCACGATCGCGGCCACCGATCTGCCGGCCGTGCAGACGAACGTCACGATCCTCGGCAACAATCATGCGCTCGATGGCGCCGGCGCATTCCGCGGGCTCTTCGTCGGCGCGTGGACGCCGGGCACCGCGACGCAGACGGCCGTCACGGTCGGCATCCAGGACCTCACCATCCAGAACGCCAAGGCGCTCGGTGGAGCCGGCGGTTCCAGCGGCTCCCAGGGGGCCGGGGCGGGAGCCGGCCTGGGAGGCGCGCTCTTCGTCGCAAACCAGGCCCACGTCACACTGACCAACGTCAATCTCGCCACGAACAACGCCGCCGGCGGCACCGGCGGGGGATCGACCGGGGTTGGCTTCGGCGGCGGCGGCGGGCTCGGCGGCAACGGCGGCAATGGTTCCATTGGGACCTTTGGTGGCGGCGGCGGGCTCGGAGTCGGCGCCAATGGCGGCACGAGTGGTGGTGCCGGATCGTCCGGAATCGCCACCGGCGCAGCGTCCGGTGCTGCGGCCCCGGGCGGCAGTGCCGGCGGCAGTGACGGCGGCGGCGGCAGCAGTGGGTTTATAGGGGGCGGCGGTGGGGTTAGCGGAGCTAGTCAGTCGGGCGGTTTCGGCGGCGGCGGTGCTGGTACAGGCGGCAACGGCGGCTTCGGCGGCGGCGGCGGCCCAGGCTTCGGCGGCGACGGCGGCGACGGCGGCTTTGGTGGTGGTGGTGGTGGTCGTGCTTTGGGCAATAGCGGCGTCGGCGGCTTCGGGGGTGGCGACGGTGGACTGGTCGTCAACGGCGGCGGCGGCGGCGGTCTCGGCGCAGGGGGCGCTATCTTCGTTCAGCAAGGGGGCACCCTGCTCGTCGGGGGCGCGCTCACCGTCAACGGCAACACGGTCACCGCAGGCGCCGGTGCCGGCGGCGGCGCCAATGGCTCGGCCTACGGCAGCGGCCTCTTCTTGCAGGGCAACGGCGGCACGATCAACTTCGCCCCCGGCAGCGGCCAGACCCAAACGTTCGCCGATGGAATTTATGACCAGACCGGAGTCACCGGAATCGCGGGAAATAGTTGGTCGCTCAACAAGAGCGGCGCAGGAACCTTGGTACTGAGCGGCACGAACGGCTACAGCGGCGGCACGACGGTGGATGCCGGACGCCTAGCCGTCAACGGCCTGCTCAACGGAAATGTGCTCGTGAATTCCGGCGGTACGCTCGGCGGCAACGGCTCGATCGCCGGCGACCTGATGAACAACGGTACCTTCGGGCCCGGCAACTCGATCGGCGCGCTGACGTTAACGGGCAACTACGCTGCCGGCAACGGCTCGACGACCGAAATCGAAATCAACAACGGCGGCACCACGGCCGGCGTGAACAACGACCGGCTGAACGTCACCGGCAACCTCACGCTCGATCCCGGCAGCACGCTGGCCGTCAAAGCCGCGCCGGGCACCTACGCCAACCACACGACCTATCGGATCATCACATTCACCGGCACGCGAACCGGCATGTTCGGCACCGCCACGATCGACCTGGCGAACACGAACTTGAACGTGCTGTACCTGTCGGGAGCGATCGACATCGAGCTGCTCATCGCCAGCTTGACCAACTACGCCGCGCTGGGCCAGACGGGAAACCAGATCAACACCGGCGCGTATCTCGACTCGCTCGGCGGCAGTCTGCCGACCGGCTTGGACCAAATTCAGTCGTTGTCGCCCGCCGCCGCGGCCAACGCTTTGCAGCAGTTGGGGACCGAGGTCAATGGTTCGCTGGCCCAGTTGGGCGCGCAGAACTCGATCTTCCAGTTCAACCTGCTCAGCCAACGTGCCGGCTCGGGATTGCCCATCGGCACGGACGGCACCTCGCTCGCGGCCGACGAGGATTGGTTCGACGATTCGGGCAGCACGGCCCAGGTGTTTCAAGTTTCGTACAACCAGCCAAGCGGCTCGCCCGCCGGTTCGAGCTTGTTCCGCGCCGCCCCGCGCCGCCCGATCTGGGGCGGCTGGGTGAGCGGCTATGGTTTAGGAGGCACGGCCCAAAGCGACGGCAACGCGAGCGGCGGCAGTTACGGACTCGGGGGCACGATCTTCGCCCTGGAACGCCGCTTGGACGAGTATCGCGTGCTGGGCCTGCTGGGCAGCTACTCCTACATGAACTTGAAGCTGAACCAGGTGAGGCAATCGTCGAACGTCAACTCCGGCCAGTTCGGCACGTATCTGCTCACGCAAGACGGGGCGAGTTACAACTTGCTGGCCGGCACGCTGGGCTTCGACGGCTATAGCAGCCGCCGGCAGATCAACTTCGGCGGCGTCAACGCCGTGGCCGACGGCGACTACAGCGGCTGGCAATCGAACGTCTACTTCGAGCGCGGCTGGAAACTATCGACGGGCCGGTGGTTGCTGCAACCGTACGGCGGCTTGCAATACAACTACCTGCGACAGAACAGCTAAGCCGAAACGGGAGCCGGCGGGCTCGATCTGGCGGTCGGCGGCACCGACTCGCACGCGCTGCGGAGCCTGCTGGGCCTGCGGACCTCGCGTCCCTGGGTGACGCGCGGCGGCCAGGTAATTGCGCCCCAACTGCGGGCCCTCTGGCTACATGAGTATCTGAACCCCGCAACCACGTTGAACGCAGGCTTCGCCTCGGCCGGCGGCAGCTTCAACACGCAAGGCCTGAACATGGGCCGCGACTGGGCCGTGCTGGGCACCGGCCTCACGTGGCAAGCTAACCGGCACCTGAGCGCGTTCGCCAACTACGACGTGCAGACCAACGCCAACCAGACGTTCAACGTCGGCTCCGGCGGCTTGCAGTGGGTGTGGTAAGCGGAGTCCTCTGCTCTCGTCCGACCACGTCGGCAATCGTTCGCATGCTCAACGGCCGCGCCACATGCATGAGACTTAATTCGTTGGTGCGGAGGCAGGTCGGGTCGGGAGTTGCGTAGGAAGTTCACCAGTCGCGTCCGCGACCCAGCCCACTGCGGCGGGTGAGCAGCCCGACCTCGGGCCACTGCCTTCCCTTTCAAGATTCTGCCGTCGGCACGCAAGCCGGTCGAGTTCGCTCGGCGCATCGCCGCCGACATGTCGAGCGTTCGAGTACCGATCAGGCGCAATAAAAAGGTAACGACGGGACGCCTTTAGAACTGGCCTGCGATGACTCAACAGGTTAGTCCAGCAAACCGATAACGAAACTTGTCGCACACGCGAGGTTATGGTTTGTTGGGTTTCGAGCGGCCGGCGATGAATTCCGCTTTCGTGACGTCGCCGTCTTGGTCGATGTCGAAAGCCACGAACGGTTTCGCTTCTTTGCCGGAAAGGACGCCGTCTGCGTTCGTATCGAGAGAGGTGAATTGCCGCTCGAGCGAGGCGGAAGCGGGAGCGTCGGGCACCGTGGTCGGCGAAGCGGGCAAAGGATTCACCGCGGGCTTTTCCTCGGCTGCGGCCGGCGGATCTTCCGTGAGCACCGCGTGGGCGGCGACCGGGTCGAACCGCGCGGGCCAGCGCGTTCGCCGGCTATATTTCGCCCCGCGATATACCGGCGGCGTGCCGTAGTCGGAGCTGCGCGAGAGATCGGCGCCGCGTAAATCGGCACCGCTGAAGTTGGCCCCGTTTAGGTTCTCGAATCCGCGGGCGTCGAAGAGCTTCGCTCCCATCATGCGCGCGTTTTGCAAGCTACAGCTTTGAAAGTTGACGCCCGTAAAGTCGGCATCCTTCGTAATGGCTCCCTGTAGGCTCGCGTTCGCCAGATTCGAGAAGCGGAAATCGGCGCCCGTCAGGTCGGCGTTGTTGAAGGCGGCGCTGATGAGTTTCGCCGCTTGAAAATTGCACCGCTGCAGAACCGCTTCGCGAAAACCGGCGAGGAACAGCGTGCTGTTTTCGAAGTTCGTGTCCGACATCTCTTTACCGTCGTACGTCTCTCGGGAGAGATCGGTGTTACTGAGATCGAGCTTATACTTCTTCACCTGCTCTTGAGCCGGCAGCACGTGGGCGAACGCCATGATCGACACGAGCACGACGCAGCATCGCACTCGATTCGGAGTCGGGAATCGCCGCATGGGAATCTCCTTACGTCACGGATGAATAAACAATGGGATGAATAAAGGCTGGATACGAATTTCTTCTCGATGCACGCTGGGTCGCCTACTGGGTCTTAGGTTCCTCGCCGGGCGCATCCTTCACTTCGCAAAGCACGCGAAACCCCAACGCCTTATAACGATAGTCGGGCGCAAACGATCTCCGCGCCGCTCGACGGCAGAAGCCGACGTCCGAAGTGTAGTCTCCCCCACGCGCGGAACGCTCACGCCCTTCCTTCGGGCCGGCGTAATCCTTCGCCACGAGATTCTGAGCCGCATAGGCGAACCGCTGGGGGTCGTACCAGTCGAGGCACCACTCCGAGACGTTGCCGTGCATATCGAACAAACCTTGCGCGTTGGGCGCATAAGATCCGACGGGCTGCGTGCGCCCGAGCGACGCACTCAACGGCGAATCGGCATAAGGTCGATCGCCGCGAATGTTGGCCTGTTCGGACGTGATTTGATTGCCGCAGTGAAACGGCTTCAACTCTCCTCCCGTGCAAGCGAATTCCCATTCGCATTCGGTCGGCAAACGATAGAACCTTCCGGCGGCGATCTCGACCGGCAGCTTGTTAAGCCGGACGCAAAAATCGATCGCCTCGTTCCAACTCACCTGTTCGACCGGATGCCGATCGGTGTATCCGGCAGCGGGAGAAAAGAGAGCCGGGTTTTTTCCCATGACCTTGAGGAACTCCGCTTGAGTGACCTCGTAAGAACCAAGAAAGAACGGCCGGCTCGATTGCACGGGCTGGAGCCGTTCATCGTCTCGTCGGGTCGGCTCCTCGTCCGGCGAACCGCTTACATAGGATTTGTCCATACTCAGGCGGACGAACTTCATGCCGATGGAATTGACCATCTCTCCCTCCGACAACCCGAGATCCTTCGCAACGTCGGCAGCGTGGGGGCCGGCCTGCTTCACTCGCAACACGCCGAACGAACCGGTTGGGCCGGGCCCGCTGATGCGCCGCGGAGTTTGCTCGGTGCCGGGCGCGATGCGCTGGGCGGAATACGGAACGGCGAGTTTCAAGTACGCATAGAGCTCGTCATCGTCGACGATTCCATCGAGGTTGAAATCCGCCTTGCCCGACCATGCCGCTGCCAACGCTAAAGTAAAGGTCCCGTAAGTCCGTGCGGCAGACTCCGCGGGCACTTCCCCCGATCGACAACTGAGAATCGTGGTGATTCCGGGAGCGTAGGTCAGCGGCTTTTCGAACGACGCACCAAGCGGTCCCTCGGCATTCGTCGGCTGTTCGGCGTAGGTGAATCCTTCGAGCAACAGCAACTTGCGACGGGTCTTAAACTTGCCGATCGATTTAATCACGTCTTCGATGCTCACGCCGGTTTGGGCAGGTTGCTCGGCATCGAAATCGAGCGGGCAGAGATAACCTCGTCCGTCGAACGTCGTCACGCGTCCCGAGAAGTAGAAGATCGCCGTATCTTGCTCCACGGCGCGCTTCGACCTATTCGAATAGAGAATCGGCAAGATCGTCTTGGTCGGATGATTATCCTCGTCCTTGTCGTCGTCGGCGGAAACGAGTACGTCGATCTTCGTTTTGCCGAGGCCGAGCTTCGCGACCGTGGCCTCCATAAGATGAATATCGGGCGTGCCGCAGGGGAGCTTGCGATCCGGATATTGCGTCACTCCTCCGAGCGCGATCCAGACCTTACCGGCATCGAAGCGACTCACGAGTTCTGATTCCTCGCTTGGCTTCGAAGCCGACTTCTTGCGTTCCAGCGCGCTGCCGATCAGGAACTCCTCGCGCGTGACACGTCCGTTAGCGTCGACGTCGAACGTCTCTAATCCGAGCATTTCGCTTCCCGACAATCGGCCGTCTTCGTTACCATCGAGTTGCAGGTAGCGCTGAAGATCCTTCTGCTTCATCGCGTCGAGCGCCTCCGTGTCGCCGAGAGTCTCCTCGGAAAGTGCCGCGAAGTTCGCAGGCTTGAGAGCAGCCGGTTCCATCGCGCGACCGGCGCGAAATTCATCGAGTACGATTCGGCCGTCGCCGTTCGCGTCGTACTTTTCGACTCCTTTCTTTTCGGTTCCCGTGAGGATGCCGTCTTCCGAGATGTCGCGGACTCGAAACGCTTCGTCGTCTTCACGTTCACGCACGACCTCGGCGAGCATGCGGCGCTCGCGCTCGTGCATCGCGAGAAATTCATCGCGGGTCAGAACATCGTCGCCATCGGCGTCGCCGTAGTCGGGAAAGTTTTCACGCTCTTTGCCGGTGAGCATTCCGTCGGCGTTCAGATCGGCGGCGACGAAACGGGCCTCCAAGTCGGAATTCGGCGTCGCCGGCGGCTCCGCCGCGAGCGACAGTTGAATCGCTCCGTGAACGAGGACGAATGCGGCGGCCGTGAAGAATCGGCAGCCGAAGGCCGTAAGCCGCCGTCCGTTCAGTCTGCTTCGAAAGAAACGCTTGCAAGGCTTCATGCGCAGTCTCCTCGGTGCCGCATCTTCTTCGGAATCCGACGATCTTGCGGTCGAGCTACTTCGCCGCTTTCATACTGAAGCTCGTGATGTGGGCTTTCAGGCCCACGATTTGAAACGTGATCGTGGCGGTTACGGGAGTCTTTTCGGCTTCGATGTCGTATTCAATTTGAAAGTTCGGCCGCGGTTTCCCTTGGTCGTCGAGTCGACTGATCACGCCGTTCCATTCCACACTCTTAACCTCCCCCATCGCCAAACGATTTCGCTTGAAATAGGCCTGCACCTTCTCGAAGCCGAGTTGTTTTTGAACTTCGGGATAGAAGAGCGCAAACGCTTCCTGGTCTTTCTCCGCGATAAGCAACTCGATAAACCGCTTCCCTTTCGGGCCGTAGAACTCACCGAAGCGCAAAGCCGTCGGTTTGCCGTTCTCAGTCAACAGTAAGGCCGACAACTTTTCGTTGATGTCGTCCGCTAGCGGGGCTCTGATTTGTAGCGCCTCGATGCGCCCATCGACGGTGCCGGTTCGCAGTTTGGCTTTGCCTTGCGCAAATGTGGCGTCAACGACCGTTTCTCGGAGGCGTTCTCCTTTGAGCTCGAGATCGGCCTCAACGACCAAGTCGTTTTTTCCCGGCATCGTGATCTCGCCGTACTCCGAGCGAAACGTGTCGACGAGAAACTGCACGACGAGTTCATCGATTTCCGATTTCCCGCGTTCGTTGATCTCCGCAAACAGCGGCTTGACATCCCCGGTTTGAAATGCCGAAACCAAAACACCGATGTACTTCGGCAACGTCGACGGCTCATCCGTGGGCACATTCTTCGGCACGGCGGCTCCTGCATCCGAAGACGTGGGCTTAAGCATTCCAGCGACGAATTCGGCTTTCGTAACGCGGCCATCTTGATCGGTGTCGAAGGCTTTATACACGGGCCTTAATTCGGAACCGCTCAGTCGATCGTCTTCATTGCCGTCGGCGACGCGGAACATCTGCTCGGCGCGGGCGCTATCGGCGGATCTCAGGGCCGATGCGGCGGCCGCACGTTGGGCTTCCGCTCTCATCAGGGCGGCAGAGGGAGAAGTTATGTCCGGCACCGGCTCCGACTTCGACTTCGACTTCGATGCGAAACCTCTCAGGAATTCTTGCTTGGTGACTTGCCCATCCTGGTCGGCGTCGAATTTCTCGAAGCCCTTCACTTCCTTGCCGGATAAAAATCCATCTTCCGTGATGTCTCGTTGAGCGAACAATTTCACGGGATCGATCGACGACCCTTCGTTCGGAGACGATGCTTTCTCGTATTCGGCGCGTGTGACCTTGCCGTCGCCGTCGGCATCGCGAGCCGCGACGCCTTTTGCCTCTAGGCCCGAGAGGACTCCGTCTTCATTGATGTCGAGTCGCTCGAACGACTCGGCGGCGGAAGTCTGGGCACCTAGGCTTCTCGGAAAACATGCGGCAACGCAGAGCACCGCGAGCAACAGTCGACTTCGATCGAACATCTCACGGCATCTCATGGTTGTCGCTCCGAAAATGAATGGCCTTGTAGGATAAGAATCGCGACATGCCGACATGCCTCTCGGCGAACGAGTCCCGCCCTTGAATTCGCCGACGGTCGAAACTTAACGATTCGTTATCTTAACAACCCCCACGTTGTAGGGACGAAAAATCTCCTTTTTAATCGCTTTTGCTGCGTGCGGCGCCGCACGAATCGAACCGTCCGTTTAACCCGACACACCAGATGATTAATATCAGCCGATTGGGACGGTCGATCTCAACGGCGCAACTCGGCCGCATGAACAGGTCCGATATCAAGGCCTGCTACGCATGATGGCACCGGCCATTCTTCCGTCGAAGGTCGCATCGAGAGCATAGCGGAAGCAACTCGAGGCCGCTTGAAGCCCCGACATCATCGCGAACCACATATCCCAATGAACGTCGAGAACCTAATGAATCTCCATCGGCAACGAATCCAGAAGACGTTGATCTTGGGGATGATTCTGATCGGCCCGAGAGAATTAGCCGCACAGCCTCCTCAGGCCGGCAAATACTCGGCGCCGGACTACCAAGTGATCGAGGCGCGCAACGAAAAGGTCCGGATGCGCGATGGCGCTCAGTTGGTCGTCGACATCTTTCGACCGGACGCCGAGGGGCGGCATCCCGCCGTGCTCTGTCAAACGCCGTACAACAAAGACGGCCTCGCAACGCGGGCCAAGTGGTTTGCGAGTCGCGGCTATATCGTCGTGAATTCCGATTCGCGCGGACGGTTCAACTCCGAAGGAGAATGGGATCCGTTTTCCTCGCTGCACAAAACCGACGGTTACGATCTCGTCGAGTGGATCGCGAAACAACCTTGGTGTAACGGGCGAGTCGGTACTTACGGATCGTCGTACATGGGTTGGACCCAGTGGTGGACTGCCACGCAGGCTCCACCGTCGCTCAAGTGCATCGTCCCTGAAGTCGCGCCGCCCGATCAGTTCTTCAACGGCCCATATCAGAACGGTATTCTCGTTAGCTGGGCCGTCGACTGGGCCGGGGCGATGGCCGGCCGCACGCCGAACATCATCGGCAAGGGAGCCTACGGGGGCTTCGCCGCGACGCGTGACGTCGACTATCGGCTGACTCCCTACCTCGAACTCGACGATCGTCGCAAGCACGGCCATACCAAGTGGTTCGATACTTGGATCCGGCAGAACACGGCCGCAGGCGACTACTGGAAGGCCATCGCCTACCAAACACCGGCCGCTTACGCTCGTGTGCAGGTTCCGTCGCTGGCGATTTCCGGCTGGTTCGACGCCAACTTCCCCGGCACGCCGATGAACTACTCGGCGATGAAACGCTATGGCGGCACGCCCGAAGCGCAGCGCCCGAGAATGGTCATCGGACCGTGGGACCACAGCGTCAACCGCAATCGGATCGCCACGGGAGTTGACTTCGGAGCGCAGGCGATCATCGACTGGGACGGCTACGTCTGTCGCTGGTTCGACTACCACCTCAAGCAACGCGACAACGGCTTGCTCAACGACCCACCGGTCCATGTGTTTGTCATGGGACGAAACGAGTGGCGAGCCGTTGCCGATTGGCCGCTCCCCGAAACACGGTGGACGAAGTTCTATTTTCACAGCGGCGGCAAGGCGAATAGTTCCGCCGGCGATGGGATACTCAGCACCACCGCTCCCCAAGACGAGCCGCCCGATCATTACACGTACGACCCGGACGATCCCACACCATCGGCACCATTCGCCAACGGCCACATCGACGGTCCTCGCGACGTGAAGGCTAGCGCGGCGCGATCCGACGTCTTGGTCTACACCACGCCCGTCTTGGAAGAGGAAGTCGAAGTCGTCGGCCCGATCGTGGCCCGACTTTTCGCAGCCAGCAGTGCGCGGGATACCGATTGGATGGTCCGTCTGATCGACGTGCATCCGGACGGTACCGCCGCCTTTTTGAGTGAAGGGGTGATGCGGGCGCGGCATCGCGATCCCCATCGCGACGGCGCATTCAACGCCGAGGTCTTAAGCACGCTGGAACCGGACGTAACCTATCCCTACACGATCGAATTCTGGCGCCCCACCGGCAAAGCGTTTGCCAAGGGACATCGGATTCGTGTCGAGGTATCGAGCAGTTACTTCCCGTTCTACTTGCGCAACCTCAACACGGGGGCCGATAACATCGGCCTGGAAACGAAATCCGTGGTCGCACGACAGACCATTCATCACGATCGCGAGCGAGCGTCCTACCTCATGCTTCCGATCATTCCGCTTCGTTAACTTGCATATTCGGGCCAAGCGGCGAGTGCCGTTCGCGGATTGAGTTCAACTCGCACAGGGGACTTTTAGTTGCGGCGTGGCGAGCCGGGCAATAGATTAGTATCGACTGATGTGTTCCTGCCTTTATCAAGGTTCCGCCGATGCTGACCATCCCCGGAGCGGATTCCTACTCCCGCGATCGCATCTCTCGCCGCAGCTATCTGCAAATCGGCGGGCTGGCGCTGGGTGGAATGTCGCTGGCCGAAATTCTTAAGGCGGAAACGGTTGGCTCGCGCAAGACGGCCAAGGGCATCATCATGGTGCTGCTGCCCGGCGGGCCTTCGCATATCGATACGTTCGATCCTAAGCCGGAAGCTCCGGTAGAAATCCGCGGCGAGTTTCGGCCGATTGCGACCAACGTTCCCGGAATCGACATCTGCGAGTTGCTGCCCAGGCTGGCGAGCATGGCCGACAAACTGACGCTCGTTCGCTCGCTCGTCGGCTCTCGCGACGACCATAACACGCATTGGTGTACAACCGGTTGGGAGTCGCACCCTGCGATGGATGCGTCGCCGGTGATCCCCGGATTTCCGCCGGGCGATTGGCCGTCGATAGGATCGGTTCTGTCGCGGCAGTTCGGATCGCGCGTCGCCGGAATTCCGCCGTGCGTGGACCTTACCCCGATCGATATCGATGCCAAGTTCATTCTGCGCACGCCTCCTGCGCAGCCCGGGTATATGGGGGCGGCGCATGCCGGGTTTCAGGTCAACGCAGTCGATCGCCGGAACATCATGCTTAACGACGTAAGCCTGCAACGGCTTTCCGACCGACGCACTTTGTTGGCCGGGTTCGATCGATTTCGTCGGCAGGTCGAGCGAGACGGCGTAATGGATGGGATCGACGAGTTCAATCGACAAGCGTTCGAGGTGCTTACGTCGCCGCGATTGGCCGAAGCGCTGGACCTTAGCCGCGAAGATCCAGCGACGCGCAGCCGCTACGGCTTGGATCGGAGTTACCCTACCGAGCGCAACGGCAAGACGTTGCTCGATCAGTTTCTTTTAGCGCGGCGGGTCATCGAGGCCGGTGCGCGATGCGTTACCTTGGCTTTCAGCCGTTGGCCGTTCGGTCGTATTCTCAAAGGAGATTACAACTGGGACTGGCACAAGGACTTGTTTTCGCACGCTCGCGGAACGCTTCCTTTGTTCGATCTCGGCCTGTCGACCTTGATTCAAGACCTAAACGAACGAGGCTTGCTGGACGATATCGCCGTGGTTGCTTGGGGCGAATTCGGGCGGACGCCGAAGATCAATGCCGATGCCGGCCGCGACCATTGGCCCAAAGTCTGTAGTGCGCTGCTGGCAGGAGGCGGTTTGCGCTGCGGCCAGGTCATCGGCTCGACGACACGTTGGGGTGAAGAGCCGAAGACCCGGCCGGTTCATTTCCGCGAGGTGTTTGCCTCGCTCTATCAGCGATTGGGGATCGATGTTGCCACCGTCCAATTCAAGGATTTAGCAGGTCGGCCGCAATACCTCGTGGGCGATCACCGGCCGATGCCGGAGCTCGTAAGTTAAACCACTCGCCGGGAAGATCTAGCCGCGTCGGGCCGATCGTAAGACTGCTCAATCTACTTCCGAGGGCTAACGCGATGACTCGAAGCGCAGCGACCATCGTTCGCGTCACGATGCTCGGAGTCCTATTCGCGACGACGTTCGACTCTCTCCCGGCCGGCGAATGGTCGAAGTTGGTGGAAGACGGGATCGGACCGCGGCAGTCGCCGGCTCTGTTTTGGTCGCCCGAACGAGGACGGTTCGTGCTCTTGGGTGGCATCGTCTCACATGAGCAGAAGGGGACATATCCGTACGGCGTGCTGACGTTCGATGCCGCTAGGCAGCAGTGGCAAAACGACCTGCCGCCAGGTGCCGAGAAGCGTGGAGGCGAAGTCGGCCCGGTCATCGATCCCGGCTTCAAGTCGCCGTACTTCGAACTCATCGATCGCGATGGAATCGTGCGGCCGCATCCCCATCATGCGCTGCTCGGCGATCAATTCGCTTACGCTCCTTGGGACGGCAAAGTCTATGCCTTGATTTGCGGTCGCACGCTTCGCTACGATCCCGTCGCGCGCGGCTGGCTCGATCTTCAGCCGACCGGCGGCCCGGCCCCGCTCAGTCGCAGCTATAAGGAATCGCTTAACTGGGGCGCGCTGTGCGCCGATCCCGTAAATCGCGAGATCGTGCTGTGCGGCGGCTGCGGTTTGTCCGTCGACGGGGCCGGCCCGGGCACGTGGGTCTATTCGACCGAGAAGAACGAGTGGCGAGATTTGAAGCTGCGCGTGCAACCTCCGTCGCGAGCCTTGTCGCCGCTGGTCTTCGATCCCGTTTCGAAGAAGATCTTGCTCTTCGGCGGCGACGGCCTCGACCAGTTGCGGGCCGACACTTGGCTCTACGATCCGGCCACGCGCACTTGGGAAGAACGGACCCCGCCGATCGGCCCGTCTCCCCGCTTCGGCCATGCCCTGCTGTACTTGCCGCAGAGTCGCAAACTGCTGCTGGTCGGCGGCAACGGTTACACCTCCTCCGTTTCATATCAGGCCTTGCTCTACCGTCCGTTGCCGTGGGAGATGTGGACGTACGACGCGGTCGCCGACGCTTGGGAGCTGATCCAACACGCCGAGCAAGACGTGCCGCGGCCGAATCCAGTGCGCGAGTTAGCGGCAGCGGTCAATGATCGAGACGAACTATTGCTCGTCACGACACGCCAAGGAAATCAAACACCGCCGGCAACCTGGCGCTGCGCGGTCGATACCAGTCGCACCGATCGCGCGGCAACGCTTCGCCGCGGTGTGAAGCCGCACACGATCGAGCATCGCACCGGTCCTTATGATCCCGCGTGGTACGAGCAGGATGTTCCTCCCGCCGACCCCAAGGAGACCGCAACCATTTTGGAGCGGCTGCCCGTCAATCGCTGGACGGCGATCGAATGCCCGAAGTGGCCGCACAACCGGATGGGAGGAGGTTGGAGCACCGTCGCCTTCGATTCCGATCGGGATCAAATTCTGCATCTCGGCGGCGGACACAGCTCGTACTTCGGCAACGACGTCGCCCATTACGACATCGCCACCGCCCGCTGGAGCATCGCCTGCCGACCGCAGTTTGCCCTGAGCTACAACTACGACTTAAGCGGGCCCGGTCCCTGGGCTTTCAACAACGCACCGTGGGGGAATCACAACTATCGGGCCTACACCTACGATCCCGTCTGCAAACGTTTGGTTAATCTCCGCGCACCGAACCACACGCTCTGTTACGACCCGATCGCGCGCAAGTGGCCCAGCGGCGAGCAAGTGGCTGCGCCCTGGCCGGTTTCCAAATACACCTCCGTCGTTTGTTCGACGCCGCGCGGCGTGGTCGCTTGGGTACAGAATCCGGATCAGTGGAAGATGGGTTTGTTTCTACTTGAAAAAGGCCGGATCTGGACTCCGCTGCCGGTGAACGGCGACTCACTGCCGCACACGGTGACCGACGGATCCACTTTGACTTACGATGCCAAACGGAATCAACTTTTGATGACCACGAGCAGCGATCAGGAGCCGCTAGGACAACTATGGACCTACGATCTGACGACCGGCCGAGTCGTGAAACGAAATCCGATCGGGATGAAAGCCCTGCCCGGAAAACGATTTGCCCGCGAAGCAGTATTTCTTCCTCACGACGACTTGGTCCTGTTCGGATACCGGTTCAACGGCGCGACACCGATTTACGATCCCACAAGCAATACTTGGTCGACGGTGGAACTGCCGGGAAGCGAATTCATGACTCGCACCGAGCCTGGAGCATCGGTCGATCTGGGACTCGCCTACGATCCGAAGCGAGGCTTGGTATGGGCCGTGATGTGTCAGCTCAAGCCTGGCGCGCTGCAACTATTGCGAGTCGACCGTTCGTCGCTCTCGTTGAAGCCTTTGGAATGAACTCCGTTTTCTTTCAAGAGATGCCGCCATGCGATCCATTGCCCCGTTCGTCGTTAGAAATCGCTCCGTTGCCGGCCGGTGTCGTGCGACGTGGCCCGCTATGATCGTCGCGGCCTTGCTCATGAGTTCATCGTCTACTTGGTCTCAGCAGGCGGCGCCGGCTCCGGAGGCGCGGGTGGATTTGTTCACGCGCTTGGACTTGAACAAAGACGGCAAGGTAACGCGCGAAGAACTTCCCGAGCGGCAGAAGCCGAACTTCGGCCGCATCGACACGAACGCCGACGGCGCGATCTCGCGCGAAGAGTTGACGAAATACGTCGGT
Source organism: Planctomycetia bacterium (assembly GCA_021413845.1). NCBI lineage: Bacteria > Pseudomonadati > Planctomycetota > Planctomycetia > Planctomycetia bacterium. The sequence goes on from JAIOPP010000085.1 coordinate 16,686, forward strand.
CCGTCGAGGCCGCAAGCCGACGCCGCGCTGAAGCCGACGCATGCCGACGTCGCTTACGGCCCACACGAGCGAAACAAAATCGACCTGTATCTTGCCGACTCGAAGACGCCGACGCCGCTAGTGCTCTTCATCCACGGCGGCGGCTTCATGACCGGCGATAAGCGATCAGTCGGCTCCGGGACGGTGGGAGGCTACAATGCGCAAGGCTGGTCCGTCGCCGCGATCAACTATCGCTTCACCGACGTCCTTCCCGCGCCGGGCCAGTATCTCGATTGCGGTCGCGCCCTTCAGTTCATCCGGCACAACGCCGAGAAGTGGAACATCAATCCGAAGCTGATCGCCTCGACCGGCGGCTCGGCCGGGGCCGGCACCTCGATGTGGTTGGCGTTTCACGACGACCTCGCCGACCCGAAGAGCGACGACCCGATCGCACGGCAATCGACCCGGCTGACATGCGTGGTCGTGTCGAACGGTCAATCATCTTACGACCCACGGTTCGCGGAGAAGGCCGGCATCCCGCGCCCCAACTTCGAGCGGCACGGCTTCTTCGAACCGTTTTACGGCATCAAGCGCTCCGAGGCCGATACGCCCGAGGCCTATCGCCGCTACGACGAGGCGGCACCCATCACCTATCTGACGAAAGAGGATCCGCCGGCCATGCTCGTCTATTCCTACGCGAACGAAGAGGTGACCGCGACCAGCGACCTCGGGCTGGTCGTGCATCATCCCAAGTTCGGCATCGCGCTCAAGGAGCAGATGGACAAGCTGGGGATCGAGTGCGTGGTGCAATATCGCAACTCGACAGGAAACGGAATCGTCCGCCACGGCGGCGGAGAACCAACCACAGGAGTCGGCTTTATACTCAAGCACTTCGCAGCGGCAAGTAAGCCTTGACCTACGCGAAGCGAAACAAAACAGTCTTGGAACGAACTCCGGGATCGCAACATCCGACGAATTCAATCGACGTAGGCGAACTCGTTCAGATTGAACAGCGCCAAGCAAAGATCGGCGAGGCCGGCGCCGTTTGAGGCGACGAGCGCTTGGGCGTCGACGACTTCGGCATCGCTCGGCCGACGCCCGAGACAAGCGAGATACAACGTTTCAATCTGCCGTTGAACTTCGCGCGGAGCGTCCTCTTGGAGTTTCGCGGCCGAGTCTGCCGCCGCTTGCAGGGCGAATTCCGAGTTCAACAACACCAGGGCCTGTGGGGCCGTCGTCGAATGGTTTCGTTTCGGACAACTCGCAATCGTGTCGGGTCGGTCGAAGGCGTCGAGCATCGGAAGCCGCAGATTGCGCCGCACGAACAAGTAGATGCTGCGACGACGATGATCTGCTTCGTTGGGGCTGGTTTTCCAATGGTCCTTACGAATGGCGGACAACAACTCTTTTGGCAACGGCGGCATCACCCCAGGCCCCCCTCCTTGGCGATTCAATCGACCGGAGATCGCCAACATCGCGTCTCGAAGCTCTTCGCCGTCGAGCCGCCGGCGAGGGTAGTGCGACAGCAGCCGATTGCCCTGATCCTTCGCTGCCGATTTCGCGCCCGCCTGACGATAGACCGACGACGTGACGAGCAGCCGGTGCATCTCCTTGAGATTCCATTTTCGCGCCACCAACTCCGTCGCCAGCCAGTCGAGCAACTCGGCATGGCTCGGCTCGTCGCCGAGGTAGCCGAAGTCGCTCGGTGTCCGCACCAAGCCTTCGACGAAGTGTTGCTGCCAAATGCGGTTGATCAACACGCGAGACGTCAGCGGATGGTCGGACCTCGTCAACCAGCGGGCCAATGCCGTGCGCCGACCGCTGCCCTCCATCCGCCGCGAGTCGATCGGCTTCGACTCCGTCGTCAACGACACTTGCATCGGATTAGCTACGCGCGGAAAGCCCGGGTCGACCGCGGGGCCGGGACTTTGAAAGTCGCCTCGCAGCAACATCCGGCTCGCCGGCCAAGGGCCCGGCGTCTCACGAAACATGCGCCTCACGTCCGGCTTGCCGTCGTCCTTCGCGTCGTCTTCTTCTTTGAGTTGCTTCGAGAGAAAACTCGCCGTTTCGAAGCAGGCCCGCAGACGATAGAAGTCGGCTTGGCTGAGCGGCTCGTACTTGTGATCGTGGCATTGAGCGCAGCCGAGTTGCAGCCCCAGCAAGGTCGCACTCACGGTGCCGGTCAACTCGTTCAGCAGCATGCTCCGGCGCTCGTCTTGCCGATTTAGGTCGGGCATGTCGGGCCCGCACAACAAGAAGCCGGTGGCGACTGCCGCTCCGGAATCGTCGGGCCGAAGCTCATCGCCGGCGATCTGCAACCGAATGAATTCGTCGAGCGGCAGATTGCGGCGAAAGGCGTCGATCACCCAATCGCGATAGCGCCACGCATCGGGCCGAACGTTGTCGTGCTCATAGCCGTCGGTATCGGCATAGCGAGCCAAGTCGAGCCAGTGTTGCGCCTGTCGTTCGGCGTAGGCATCCGAGGCAAGCAATCGATCGATGACGGCAAGATACGCCGCATCGATCGCAGACGCAGAACGGGCTTCGATCGCGCCGGTAAACTCTTCGATTTCCTGCGGCGTCGGCGGGAGTCCGGTCAGGTCGAACGTCACGCGTCGCAATAGCGCCGCGGCAGCGGCCGGCGGAGCGGGCGTTAACCTTGCGGCTTCCAGCTTCGCCAAGATGAACCGATCGATCGGCGTACGGCACCAAGCGACGTTTTTTACCTCGGGTAAAGCCGGTCGCACCGGCGGCACGTAGGCCCAATGCTCGCGATCGGAATCGTTCAGAGGAAGCTCGGTCTTCGCGGCCTCATCGGCGCGGCCGATGTTCCGTGTTGTGCATACCAACAGCACAAGCAAGCTCGCGAGAAAGCAAGACAGCGCGCGGCAGAGATGAATCGGCGGAGTTCTCATACCAGGATCTCCGTCACCACGCGCCCCGCGACATCGGTCAGCCGTTCGTCGCGGCCGTTGTGCGCGTAGGTCAACTTCGTGTGATCGAAGCCGAGGATGTGCAAGATCGTCGCATGCAGGTCGTGAACGTGGACGGGATTTTCGACGGCTCGCAAACCAACGGCGTCGGTCGCTCCGTAGGCCATGCCGCTCCGCACGGCGCCGCCAGCCAGCCAGATCGTATAACCCCACGGGTTGTGATCGCGGCCGGTTCCCTTTTCGTTCATCGGCATCCGACCGAACTCCCCTCCCCAGATGACGAGCGTATCGTCCCAGAGGCCGCGGCGTTTCAAATCTCGCAGCAATCCCGCGATCGGTCGATCGACCGCGCGACACAATGGACCGTGGTTCTTGTCGATGTCGTTGTGAGCGTCCCAACCGTTCGTGTCGCCCGAGTAGAGTTGTACGAAGCGGACGCCTCGCTCGATCATTCGCCGCGCCAACAGACACCGCGTGCCGAACTCCTTCGTCTCTTTGCGATCGAGGCCGTAGAGTCGCTCGGTCTCTTCCGTCTCGTGCGAAAGGTCGACGAGCTGCGGCGCGGCCGACTGCATGCGGTATGCAAGCTCGTAGGCTCGAATGCGCGCCGTGAGTTCGTCGTCGCCGGCGCGGATCGCGAGATGCTCGCGGTTGCGACGGGCGATGAAGTCGAGAATGTTGCGCTGCCGCTCGGCAGTCAACGTCGCCGGAGGTTGCAGATGCAAGATCGGATTCGCGCCGGGCCGCACCGGTGTTCCTTGATGCGAGGCGGGGAGGTAGCCGGAACCGTAAGCAGGCGGCCCCCCTTTCAAACCGCCGGCCGGGTCGGGCATCACCACGAACGCGGGCATGTCGGTATTCTCGGTCCCAAGGCCGAAGCTGATCCAACTGCCGAGGCTCGGCTTACCGGTGAGAATGCTGCCGGTGTTCATCTGATAGACCGACTGCGGATGGTTCACGCTGTCGCCATGGCAACTGCGAACGACACACAGGTCGTCGGCGAGGGCGGCGATCTCCGGCAGATAGTCGCTTACGTGTAGGCCCGACTGCCCGCGAGGGCGCAACGGACGAACCGGCGGTAAGAGCGGGTTCGTCGCCACTTTACGCCGCGTCATCACTTCGCCGAACTCGGCCGGCAATGGTTGCCCGGCATAACGAATCAGGTCGGGCTTCGGGTCGAACAGATCGACATGACTCGGCCCGCCGTGCATGAACAAATAGATGACGCGCTTCGCCCGCGGCGCGAAGTGTGGGCCCGGCCGTATCGCGTCGGTCGAGGCCGCAACGCCTTCATCTCCCAGCAGCGCGGCAAGCGCGACCGCGCCGAAGCCGCCGCCGACCTCGCGCAGAAACGTTCGTCGCGACGAACCACCCACCGGCGGCGCGGACCTGGACTCCGTGCTAAGGTTGCGAGCCATTTTTAGGTTCCATTCACGACTCCGAACCGTCTGCGCGCGATAAGCCGTTAGCGTAAGATGATCGAGTCGACGACCATCGCGGCGGGAGGGGGCGTTTCGATTTCGATGCGGCCGTCGTGTAGTTCCCATTTCAACGGGCCGTGCAAGGCCGAGGTCACTTCGCGAACCGGTCGATCGACTTGCACCGACAAGCGGCCCGGCGCCTTCGAGAGCTCTTCCGGCTTGCTCGTGTAGATCGCGATCAGTACGGCGGTGCCCGAGGCGTGGTCGAACCGCGTTACTTCCGACTCGGGACAATCGAACTCGGTTTGCGAGCGGCCTAATTGTCTCAACACCGGCGCCGCCAGCCATGCACGGGCCGGACTTTTCGCACCGCCGCCGACGCGGAACGTTTCCCCCGTCGTGACGCCGAGCAAAATCGTTCGTCCTCGGCCGAGCGCGTTCACGACGACCGCTCCTTCGCCGCCGTCGTAGCGGGCGATTAGTTTGCCGGTCGTCGGAGTGAGAATATATTTCTGATCTCCGGCCGCGGCGGCCGGCAAATCAATCGCCGCGTATTCGTCCGAGGCGTCGAACATGATCCGCGTGCGCGATTTCGTATCGTCGACGGTCGCCAAGCGCTGCGCAGCTCCGAACAATTCGACGGTCTCCGGCATCCGATCGCCGTAGACGTCGTCGAGCGCGGCGCCGGCTGAACCGATCAGCAAACCTCCTTGTTCGACCCAACGACGAACTGCCGCCAGATGCCGCCGCTCTAAATTCAATCCCCCGATGAAGAGCGCTTGGTACGACGCGAGTGTCGCATCCGTGAGGTCTTCTTCGATCACTACGTCGACCGGGATCTGCGAGTTTCGCAAGCCGAGGAACGTCCACATCCAATCTCGATTGAGCCAGACTTGCTTACCGCTCACGATCTCATGGCTGCGGTTGTATAAGATGGCGGTGCGTCGCGGTTCACGCTTCCCTTTGCCGACGATTTCATCCGCCGGCCCCAGAGCGTGCGTTCCTTGCATGACCGAGAGATATTGGCCCTCCATCTCGCTCCACGCGTTGCTTCCTTCGGCCCAAGCGTCGATCGGCCCCCAATCGTAGAGGTGTAGAATCGAGATCCCTTGGCTGACGCAGGAAAACATTTTTTGCGCAGAGTAACCGCAATTGCTGCCGACGTAGAAGCCCGCCGGATAGCCGCGCGTTCGCACTCCGCATTCGACGATCGCCGCGTAGAACGTGGTGCATTCGGTCGCCGGAGTATTCAAGCCCCAACTCCCGCCGGTGGCCCAATCTTCGCCCCAACCCAAAGTCTGCGCGCCGGCGCGCGGTAGCAAGAACCAATCGGAGCCGTTCATGTCACGGCCGGTCAAGAAGAGCGGATGGGGCGAATAGTTGTTATAGATTTGTGCGCCGGGCGTTTTCTTTTCGACGGCCTTCACGAGCCGCGCGTAATGTGGAATCGTCGCCACGTGACAGTAACGCTGCGAGCAGTAGAACAAGCGCCGCTCGAAGCGACCCGCATCGTCCGGTAGCACGTCCAAGCAATCGACGTGGCGTAGATCGTCGACACCGAAGAACGTCCGTAGATCGGTCCCGAGCAGCCGGACTTGCTCGCGTAAATAGTCATGGAACCCGGCGCGTAGGAAAGGGTCGGCGTTGATCGTCGCCGCGGCGGTATGCGTCGAAATCTCGTCGCCGAGTTTGACCTTCTTCGACTGCGCGTCGTCGAAGAGATCGTATTTTTCATTGACTGCGCGCGGCGCGCCGGGGACCCAATTCACGCCGAGCTTGGCGAGCATCTCGGCGGCGCGAGCGATATGGGCCGGGCCGGTGCGGCAACTCGACAACACATGAATGTGTTTCGGCTTAGGATGATCGGCCTTCACGCCGAGCGTGCGGGCCGCTTCCTCCGCCCAAGAAAAATACTTTTCGACGATCGCTTCTTCGGGAATGAACGCCGCAATGAGTTCTTTATTCCAAACGCCGCTCATCGCCGCAGCGGCCGACTCGCGATGGTGAAAGCTGCCGTGCGGCATGCGGAACATGCACCACTTGTCGCCGACCGCGGTTTGCAACGTGCCGACGACCGATGCTGGGTGCGGATACCACGCGAGTTGCACTTCGACCTTCCCGCGCTCGAGACCGGTGAACGACGTGCGCCACGTCGACCAGGGCCCTCCGCCGGGGAGAATCTGCTCGCGAACGTCGATGAACGGCGACCACTCCGTCGCCGGAACCTTTGCGGCGCCGGGGACCGAGTCGTACCACAGGGGTTCGGTGCCGCTCGGCACGCGACGGCCGGCCCAGTGATAGGTCAGATTGACATGGAACGAAACCGGCTGCTTCGCGCCTTCGAGCACGCGGTAGCGAAGGAAGACCCCGGCCAGAGTGTTGTCCTTTTTCACTTCGGAAAAGCTCGGGCGAAACGTGAGAGACGGCGTGAGGAAGACCGCATCGATGCGAGCCGTCGGGTCATTGCTTGCCAAAGAGAGTCGCTGCGGCCCGGTAGGGAGTTTCAGTTCCCAGTATTCCCAGACGAACATTCCCCTGTCGGGCAACGTGTTCAGTTGCACTTCCGACTCGAATCGGATCGGTAATTTCCGCTCCTGCTCTTTGCCGAGCGCGTTATCGATCAGCCGCACCTTGCCGAACGTGTGCGATGCGGCGGCTCCGGCCGAAGCGTAGGTCGCCGGCTCGGCGGTTCCTTCGCGGCGAAGCGGCTCGAGCGTTGCCGTCGCCGGATGCGATTCGGCGATGCCGATCCAATGACGGAGATATATCCGATAAGTTCCCGGCTTGGGCACGTCGATCAGCGTCGAGATCGGCTGGCCCTCGCGCGGCGAGACGAACCCGCGCTCTTCTTTCCAGCGATAGTTTTTGCCTGGCGACTTCCGGCGCGCATCCAGCGGTTCGACCCCTTCCCAACTTGCAAGCAGCGTGAGATGGCTGTCACGCAAACCGTCGAGGTCGTCGGTAGTCGCTTTGCCTTTGAGATCGCTCAAGATGTCGGACGTCAGGTCATCATCGAGTCCGCCGCGCGGTTTTTGGGCCGGGGCCGGAGCGACGACGAATAACGTAGCGCAAACGAACGTGATCCAAGTCGAAGCACGAGAAAAACGGACTAGAGGCAAACGAGTCATCGTTGCTTCGCTCCGGGAGGCGAGAGTCGATACAAAAATCCGTCGGCGTCGGTCGTCAGAAAAAACGTTTGCCGCTGCACCGAATCCGCAGCGATCGCGGCCACGAGGTCTTCCGCCGACGGGGCCTTTTCCGGCTGTGTCCAGGTGACGGGCAGCGACGTCACGACAGGTCGACCCGTCGGACGCGAGGCGAGACGAACTTCCCATTTCGGCTTCAGATCGTCGCCGAGCAGCACCGCCTTGCCGTCTAAGTCGAGCAGCGCCGGACGCGGCGCTCCGTCTTGCACGACGATCTCGACGCCGACGATCCATGTCGGCCGTGTGGTCTCGACAAGGATCGAGCCCGTCTGCGGATCGAGCGCGACGATCCGATTTTGTTTCGTGACGACAAGCACGCGCCCTGCATGTTCCAACGGCGGTTGCAGTAGTCGATCGCCCGCCGCGAACCGCCACTTAGTCGAGCCATCACGCGGGTCGATTGCCGAAAGGGTTTCCTCTTTGGGGGAAAACACGAGCCGCAAGCCGCCGGCTTTTGTAATCGGTCCGGCAACGCTGCCGGCGAGCGCGACGCGCCAGAGCGGCTTACCGTCGGCCAGCGCGAGAGCGAACAATTCGCCCCGCTCGTTCCCCGCTACGACGCGATCACCGTCGATTTTCGGTTGTGTCGTGATCGGCGAGGTTTCGGTTGCCCCCCAAACTTCCTTGCCGGCGATATAACGAGTCAGTCGCGCGCCTGCGACCGTGACGGCACCCGACTTGTCGTCTACATCGAAGGCCCAATTCGCCGCCACGGCGACGGGAGCCAGAGGAGTTTCTTTACCGTCGGTCCAAGCGATCTCGGCCAGCGATTTCGTCCAACGAAACAGCCGCGGCTCGGTGCCGTTCGTCCCTCGGACGGTGTCGTTCGCCCCTGGGCTCACGACATATTGCTCGATCCGCTTGGCTCCCGCGGCCGGAGCTTTCGGAATGCGAATTCGCCAAGCTTCGCGGCCGGTCGCCGCATCGAGGGCCGCAAGTTCATCGTCGACCAAGTACGCTAACCGGTTCCCGTTAGCGGCCAACAGAGCGACGCGCGCCGGGGCGAGTCGGACGAAATCGTGAATCCGTTTGTCTCCCAACGGCAGGCGAAAGAGGGCCGTGAGTTGTTCGTGGAACTCTTCCCAGGGGACACGCTCTTTGACGATGACCGATTCCGAACCTTCTTGCGAGAACGTGACTCGAAATCGACACGCTTGATCGAGAACCTGTATTTCGACGACGGCTCGCGCAGGGATCGGTTGTGAAGAGGCGGACGACAACGTCGGCGACCAACCGGCGCTGCATGCCGCGGCCAGCGTGATCGCTTTCAGAGGAGGCACGATCTTTTCGCGTCCGACCGTGAGGGCATCGCCGAATCCCGGCTTGTCGGCGATCTTGGCCGCGTTCGCGACGACGACTTCGCGAAATTCGATTTGCAGGGGGAGCGGTGCGGACGGCGAGGCGGCTCCGTAGCCGATGCGGAATCCATTCAGCAAAGTGACGAACGGTGAGTACCAATGCGGCACGCCGCTCAGCGTTCCTTTCGGATTGGGAGCATGGGCGATCAGCCGCGCGGTCCCTTGCGGACCGTCGAACATCAGAGCATACGCTTCGGCCTGGTTGCCGTAACCGACCGTGACGATGCTGAGCCATTGCTTCGGGTCGACGCCGGCCGGCACTTCGTTCCAGACGCGCGCCGTCGCCAGCGGCTTAGCCGAGCACCATTCTTGAGCATTTAGTTCAGCGGCCATTTCCTGAGCCGTCCCGCGAACTTGATCTACGGTTCCGAGGTCGAAGCAGGAGACGACGAAGTTGGGGACCGTTACGGTTTCGGCGGCAAACGTGCTTGAGCAGAAAACGTTGATCGCGAGGACTATGAAGAGATGCGTCGCCGTACAGCGGTGCGAAATCGAGGACGAACGAGGGAGCATGTGAGAGCCGTTGTGAAGATCGAGCGGCGTGCCGATACGGAACCCGAGCGGTCGCCATTCTAATAACGGGTCGCTCGCAACTGCATCAGAAAAACCGTGGGAATCCCTGCCTCGATTCGCGGTATCCGAAGGGATTTCGGAGGCGTAGCGCCGCAACTCGGCTGGATATCCCGGAAGAGAGTCACGCTCCCGTTCTATTGACGAGTCAGCGCGGTATCGAGTGGCTCCTGACGCCGCCATCTATCTCCACGATGCGATCATCGATTCCCATCTAACCACCACGCAAGAACGCACACTTTTCCATTCGCAGATGGCCTACCTCGCATACTGGCCGGCGAGTCTCGCCCATTGGTCCACGGAGCGGCTTACAACTCCGGCAATCCCAACATGACTGACGCGCAAATGGGAAAGAAGCGAGGCGGGCTTCGTGGATGGTTTCGATTCGGCTCTAGTAGCGTGAGCCCGTTCGGCCGGCCGAAGCGTTGCGATCGGCGGACGCTGCCGCTGCAACTTAACGCCCGCCCAGTCGAAATGTCGGATTTCGAATCCTGCGGAAAATTCGTCATCAGCGCCCCCCGATGCTTCTCGGCAAGATTTTGGCAATAAATTTGCCAACGCCTTTGAGGGGGCGATACGATAGCGAGGATTACTCCTTTTTAACTATTGGTTGCTCAACGACCATTAACCTGCGGCGACCCGCAAGTTATGGCACTTAAACAGCGATTGCATACCTCTTTGATCGTCGGCCGCGTCCTAAGTCCCCTTTATTAGCAGAGTAAACGAACCATGTTTGCCAAGGTTGCCCGTTGGTTTTCGATCGTCGCCTTTCTCGTCATCGCCGCGTCGCTGGCGTTTCAGCAATGGAGTACGAGCAAAGCGAACGGCCTCGTCGCCGAGCAGGGCAAGCATATCGACGCCGCGAACGCGTTGATCACGCAGGCGGCGCCCAAGCTCGACGAACTGACAAGTGAAGCCACGATCGCCGCTTTTCCTGGAAATCGCGCGCAGCTCGAAGCCAACGTCCGATCGACGGGTGAATTGTACGACAAGGCCGCCGTCGAGTTTCGCCACGCTTCGACGAAGCTCGATGAAGCTTCGAAGGTGATGACGGAAGCAAAAGTCGTCGAGTACTTCGCGACGATGCGCGACCGCTGGGCGAACAAGGCGAAGCAAATGGAGCTTCTGCGCGATTACGTTTCGGCTCTTGTCGATTCGAAGATCGAAAATGCCGAGTCGCTCAGAGCGCGGCACGCCGAACTCAATACCCTCGCCAAAAGCCTCGACGCCGCTGAAAAAGAGCTGAAGGCGAAGTCCGACAAGATCCATGCCGAGTATCCCGACCTGCTGAAGTAAGCGTTCTCCATCGTCGTTTTCCCAGGAACCGTTGCGCACCAAGGATTTCGGCTATGAACGCGCCTTCGAATACTGCTGCCGCCGCGGCCGCCGATCACCAACTGGCTTTGGTCGTGCGAACGCCGCCGCCGCGAAAGGTGCGAGCGAAGACCGGCACGCGAATCTATTACGCCGTGATCATCGCCGTGTTCTTCGTCGCTCCGGCGCTCACCTCGGCCTGGGGGCAGTGGCAATTGCACAAGGCGAACGTGCTGCGCAACCGGGGCGTGGCGACGATGGGCCGTGTCGTCCATTCGGAGACGACGACCAGCAGCAGTCGTCGCGGACGCAGCACGTACGGCACGACGACCGAATTCGAATTCGAAGCCGACGGCCGAACCTATCGGTTTCATACCAACTATCCGGGAAGCGGCCGCGACTATCCGGGCAAAACGGAGATCGTGTATTTGCCGGAGAACCCAGCTGAGGCTTCGTCGCGAATGTTTTTGGATCTCTCCGGCACGCAGACTTACGGTTTCAACCTGTCGATCGTGGGCTTGGTGTTGTTCGTCGCTTTGTCGCCGCTCTGGATGCTGCTGCTTTATCCGACGCTTCGTCGCCGGCGCCTCTTGATCTCCGGTCTGCCGATTCGTGGTACGGTCACGCTAGCCAAGACCGAAGGGATCTTTTGGGGCGTGCATTACGAATTCATGCTCGAGGGCGCGCTGTATGTCGCCGCCGGCCGGATGGCGACGAAGTACGAGAAGGAGATTCCGACCGGTGCTTCCGTGCTGATCCTGTACGACCCGCGGAAGCCGAAGCGTTCCGAACTCTATATTCCCACGGCCCGATGCTATGAAATCATCCCGACCGTCGTATCGTCGCAAGCCGCTCCCACGGCCCGACCGAACGCGGCCGCCGCGACGGGGAGAAACGCATGAGCACGATCGATCCACCGGCCGACGAACGACCGTTTCCGCCGGAGCTTTTGATTGCGCCGCCGCGCACGATCGTCAAAGGATGGCGCGTGCGCTTGGCGAGTTGGTTGTTTTTGACGCTGGTTTTCCTTCTGCCCGGCGCGCTGAGCTTCATGGGCTACCTTTCCCAAGCGACGTTTCAACGGTTGCTCGATCACGGTGCCAAGACGACGGGCAAGGTCGTCGAAAAATGGCCGCCGCGAGATAAATCGTCGCCGAGCTTGGTGTACGAATATGTCGTGAGCGGAGAATCGCATCGCGTCTCGGAACCCCGTTCGCGCGAAGACTGGGCGGCGACCGCCTTAGGGACCGAAGCGCCGATCGTCTACCTGCCCGAAGATCCCGGTTCGGCTTACACGGAGCACGCGATCGTGGTCGCCGGGAAGACGTCTACCACGGCCCTGGCGCTCTGGATCATCTCGGGAGTACTCGCGGTGTGTACCTTGCCGTTCTGGATCTACATCGGTCGCAGGCACGGCAAGATTGCGCAGTTGGCCCGCTCCGGCATCCCGACGAACTGCACGATCACATCGGTCGAACGAATCAGCATCTCAAACCACGATCATTGGACGCTGAAGTACTCGTTCTCCACGCCAGGCAAAGGCGCCCGAGAAGGCAAGTCGTACGTGACCGGAGCCGAAGCCGGGCTAGCCGGCGGCGAAGGAGCACAAACGGCGCTGCTCTACGATCCGGCGAATGAGGGGAACTACGAGTTGTATGTCGTCGTCGGCCGGCAGTATCGCATCGTCGTCGACGACTTCGCCGTTGTGCGAACTTCAGGCGGATTTCGTTCCCACGCGCTACTGGCGGCGCTGCTCGTTGTGGCGGTCGGAACCCGACCGCAGACTACTTGTGCGCAAGCGCCGGCCGCGGCACCGACGGCCATCGCGAAACCCACGAGCACGACACCCCAGATTTCGGAAGAAACCATGCGGCGCATGCAGCGACAATTGCAGCGCATGGAAATGGGAATGTCGCCGGACCCGCTCTTTCAACCGGAGACCGGCGACGGCATCGCCCGCAAATTGGAGACGGGCGAGTATCGCATCGATGTCGATCGGACTCCTTGGTACTCCGACATTTATTGGCTTACGAGAATCGGCTTCACGATCTTTGCGTTCGTCATGTTCATCATTTCGCTCGTCCGATATTTTGCGGCGAAGAATCCCCAGCAGGTCCAGGTAGCGCAAGCGGAAGTGAGTCGAGCGAATCAAATCGCGAAGCAGGCAGGCGCGAAGTATCAGAGCCTTGTTCATCAAGCCGACCACAAGCATTTTGCCGAGCAACGCGATGCGCTGGCCGCCGCAGGGACGGAGACCGAAGCGTTGTTTCGCCAAGCCGCCGAAAGATATCGCGCGGCGTCCGAACAGTTTGCTCAGGCCGGCGATCCGGAGAATCCTTCGGCCTATGAAAAGGCTCGCGTTCGTGCGCGAGCATACAAGGCGTTGGCCGAGTCGCAGTCGACGATGGCTGACATCGCCGGGCTATTGCGTGACACGACGGTGACCTCGGCCGAAGATTTTATCAGTCGGGCGAAACCGCTGCTCGCGGCCGCAAAAGCGTCGGGCGACACCTGCCGCAATCTGTTGGCTCAGGTCGGCGATGCGAAGGGCACCGCTTAAGTTCTCAGGAGAATCGTACGTGAGTGAAGTCGCCTTGAGTACGGAGCCCGTCGTCGCGCCGCTTGGTCCGCTGAAGTCGGCGCTCGGCGTCGGCGATCGCGTGGCTCAATTGTACGTCGTCGTCGAATCGAGCGACGAGCGCTTACGATACCGCACGCAAGATTGGTTGCTGCTGCTCACGGTACCGCTGTCGATCATCGGCCTGTTTTGGAACATCCTCTACTGGATATTTATTCTCGGTCTGCCGCGCTGGGCCGGTAGCGCGCTGCGCGATGCCGGCCTCTCGATGCCGCTGTCGTCAGTGCTGGGCATCATCTTTTTGGGCCGGAGCTTCGACTTCGATCGTCGTCGCGGCACGGTTGCCGTACGACGTTTCTACCTTTTCGGTCCGACGATCTCGTTTGCCGACGTGCAAGCGGTCGAGATCTGCGTGACGCCGCCGGATGCTTCGGTAACCGCGACGAAATCGGACCAGGTGCGCGTCGGGTTGGTCGACCGCCAAGGTGCCATGCTCGCCTCGCTGGACGACGGCTTTTACGACGTGGCGGCCTGGCAGTCCGCCGCCCCTTGGTTCGCCCAAGTCGGTCGCCTCGTCGGCTGCTCGCTCCGCATCGCCGGTTCTCCGCAGCAACTTTGTCCTGCAGTTCGCACCCTGCTCGAAGCGGCAGTTGCGGGCATTCACTAGCTCTACATCAAGATCATCCTCAATCTCAATTCGGAGTACTATCCATGATCGGTCCTCTGCTTTGCCATGGTCGACGCCTGTTCGCAGCGGCGGCAATCGTCTGTTGCGGAGCCGGTTTCGTCGCTGCGCAAACGGCCGCATCTCCCAAGTTCGAAAATCTCGACGTCAACGAAGATGGAGTGCTTTCGGGCAGCGAGTTGAAATCGGTTTCCGGCCGAGATAAGAACGGCGACGGCCGCGTGACGCCTGCGGAGTTCGCTCCGGCTGCGGAGCCCGCCCAGCCCGACCCGCTGAACAGCAACACGAAATCCGACGAGAAGAAATTTGCCGAACTCGACGTGACGGAAGACGAGTTTCTGTCCGGCCGGGAGTTGCGCGGCGTCGAAGCTTACGACGTCGACCGCAACGGGCGCGTGACGAAGGAAGAATATCTTCAAGGCGCGGCTGCCGCTCGGCGGAAAGCCGGCGTTCCTGCGCCCGTAGCCCCCATCACTAGCCTTCCCGTGGCGCTGGCCCTGCCGCCGTTGCCTCCGCTTCCACCGCTCCCGCAGGGTACTTTGCCTGCGCTGCCTGTTCCGCAACCTAAAGCTCCCGCCGGCGCGACGAGCGATCTCGATCCGCTGGTCTGGGCGTTTCAAACCGGTGCGATCCAACCGCTGTTGTCGAGCCTGAACGAGCGAGGTCGCAGCTGCGTCGATGCACCGGTCTTGCAGTTCGCGGTCGATGCCCATCGAAAAGAGTACGGCGACATCGTCGCTCCGAAAGTCGGAGACGTCACCGTCGTCGAACAGAATCGGAATGGCGTGGTGTGGAAAACCAACCATGCGGAAGCGGCGTTTACGCGAGGGAAGGTGGCATTGTTCGCCGTGACGGCCGGCGGAGCCATCGAAGACGCCGACGTCATTTCGCAGCTCATGGACGAAATCCCGAAGCGCTATTCCGCACAACTGCTCGTGCCTGAAGGAGAAGCACTCGCAGGGAAGACGACCGATCACTTCGGTCCCCAGGGAGAACGGCTGCTGCGATTGATACTCACGGGTAAAGATCGAGAGGCGTTCGAGTGTTTCTTTTGGGAGACTCGGGATAAGCTCGGCTTCGAAACGTTGGCGGCCTATTTCGCTCAAACTCGCGCAGCGCTCGGCACGGTCGAGAAGATCGAATGCACGGGCGTGGCCGCCGAAACCGACGCCGACGGGAAGGTCAAGCCGACCTTCGACGTGCAATACGAACTAACGTCTTCGATCCAAGGTACGGTCAAGGGATGGGTCTCCTTCCAGATCGTCGGGCTGAAGGCCCGCCTCATGACCATGCAACTCAAGAAGGCCGAAGAGAAATAAGCGCGCCCTTACTTCTCTGATTCGCCGAAACCCAAATCAATCATCTATCATCTACCTCGGAGATCGCTCGTGAAACTCTCATCACTCTCCTTCGTCGCCTTCACGGCGACCTTACTCTCCGCCGCCGCGCTCCGAGCACAGGCCCCCGCCGGCAACGAGCTCACCAAGTTCGACGCCGCGCTCTTCGCTAAGTTCGACGACGGCGATGGGACGCTGACCAAGGAAGAGGTCGGGGCCTATCCCTGGCTGCGCTACGACACCGACGGCGACGGCGCGATCTCTAAAGCGGAGTTCCTGCTCGGCAGACTACAAGACCGGCTCGGTGCGCAGCTCGCACCGAACACGGCCGGCTCCTTCGCCTTGCTCGACTGGACCAACGACGGCAAGCTCTCGGGCGTCGAACTAGATAACGGCCTCTGGCTCAAGTTCGACCTCAACGGCGATAAGATCGTCGACAAGGGGGAATACCTGACCGGCGGCGGGACCACGCCGACGAATGTTCCCGACGCGCTTCCTAAAGCCGATGCGACGGGCACCTGGAAGAAGCATGTCGCCGACATTCTGGAGTTCGAGATGCCGGGCGCGCCGGAGCCCACGAAGAAGTCGGCCGAAGAAGTCGGATACCGCTACAGGCTCGACGGCGGCCAAGCCTCGTACCATGTCTCGGTGAAAGTTCTCAAGAGCGCCCCGGCGGATCCCGACGCGATGCTCGTCAAGGTGTGCGATGCCGTGGCGGCGACGATCCCGGGCGGACAGGTCGTCGGTAACGAGAAGATTGCGCTCGGCGGTAATCCCGGTCGCGAACTGATGATCGGCATTCCCGGCAAGCTTCGCTTTCGTCAACAAGTTTTTATCGCCCAATCGCGGCTGGTGATAGGAATCGTCCAAGCGAGCGGCGAGACGAGCGTCACGCCTGCCGACGTCGAGCGCTTCTTCGGTTCGCTCAAGTTCGTCGCCGCCGACAAGCCCGTCCCCGCGCCGGAAGTCGCTACCACGGTGACGCACGCGAAGTTCGTCAAGGCCGTGGCCGACGATGACGACCGCGCGATCATCGCGATGTTTCACCCACAAGTCGCTGCCAAGATCAATCCGGCGATGGTTCAGATGCACTTCGACATCAACAAGACCGAGATGGGGGAGATCACCGATACGAAGTCGTCGCCTCCCGAGATCAAAACCGAAACGATCGACGGCATCGATTACGTGCAGGGCAAACAGACCGTGCAATGCGCCAACGGGCCGATGCAAGTCACCACGAGCATCGCCGAGGGAAAGTTGGTCGGCTTTCAACTCGACTCGCCGCGCATCACTCCGGAAATCGTAAATCAACGGATATACGAATACCTCAACGCCTTGTTGAAAAAAGGAAACGACTCGAAGGATTTCGCCGACAACTTCACGCCCGAATGCGAGAAGTTCGTCCGCACGCTCTTCGATCAAGGTTCCGATCAGGCCTTGGCGTTGCTCGACCCGCGAGTGGAAAAAGGGTTGAAAGAGAGAGACGAAGTGGCCGACCTCACGCGTGTCCGCAAAACGTTCGGGCCGGTAACGAAGCTGGAACTAGTGACGTTCCGCGTCGAAGGTACGCCGGAAAAGGGTTTGGATAAATTCAAGCTCGGCTTCGAGGCGACTCGTCCCGGCAAAGCTCCCGCCACGATCACGATCTTCTACGAAACCGAAGGATTACAAGCGTTCATCATGGGTTATTCGTTCGACGACGAGTTGACCGAAGGTGTCGTCCCGCCGGCTTCCGGAGTTCCTGCACCTCCGCGTACCGCCCCTCCGCGAGTTGCGCCTCCGTCGACCGACGACGATGTTCCGCCGCCGCCGAAAGCTTCCGCGCCGCCGAAAGCTCCGGCACCCCCGATTCCCTAACGACGTGCGCGTTTCACACCCTCTTTGCTTCGACAGAAACATTTTTTCTCGGGAGATCGTCGTGTTCCGAATATTTGGGATGGTTCTTGCCGTCGTCGCGGCGCTGTGCTGCGGCGATTCCGGAAGCGTGCTCGCTCAGCAGCCGGGCATCGCCGGACTTTCGAAGCTCGACGCTACGCTTTTCGCCAAATTCGACGACGGCGATGGCGCGCTGACCAAGGAGGAAGTCGGCGAGTATCCCTGGCTCCGTTACGACGTCGACGGCAACGGCGCAATCTCGAAAGATGAGTTCGTCCTCGGACGATTGCAAGACCGCGTCAGCGCGAATCTCGCACCGAGCACCGCCGGCTCCTTCGCGCTGCTCGATTGGACCAACGACGGCAAACTGACCGGAGCCGAGCTCGACGGCGGACTCTGGCTCGAGTTCGACGGCGACGGCGACAAGGTCGTCGACAAAGCCGAATACCTCGCCGGTAAGAAGTCCGCGCCCCGCACTTCGCCGGACGACGTCGTCCCGGCCCAACATGCGAAGCTGATTAAGGCGCTGACTTCGGACGACGATCGAACGACCCTGGCCATGCTGCATACGTTTGCGCGCTCGCGCATCCCGCCGCGCCTCATGCGAATCTATTTCGACATGATCAAATCGGAGATGGGGGCCTTCACCGCCGCCGACGCCGCCCCCGTCTACAACACCGAAACGATCGAAGGGACCGAATTTCGACGGGCACGACACCGACTTCAGTACGCCAACGGGCCGGTCAACCTCACCGCTTCGTATCTTCACGGAGTCCTCGCCGGCTTCGATATGGATTCGCCGCAGCTGACCCCCGAGGCGGTTGAAGCCTTTAAATACAAGCGCATCTATGAAATACAGTTGAGTGATAATCGCAAGGATTTTGTCCGCGAATTCTTACCCCAGTGCGAAAAATTCCTCGGCACCTTGATCGACGTCGGCGCCGACGGCGCGCTGGCCTTGCTCGACTCCGAATCACAACATACGCTTCGCAACGACGGAACGTTGGAACGGTTGGAGCGCGCACGCCGGACACTCGGACCGATCGCGCGATGGGAACCGGCGACTCTACTGGTAGACGGCGCAAGAAATAATTGCGTCGAAAAAATCAGCGTCTTTTACGATCTGCATCGAACCGGCAAAGAAGCAGCGTTCGTCGAGTTCAACTTTATCCTCGAGGGACTGCAGGTAAGCATCATTAATTGCAAAATCGCCGATCCGCTGCAGACTCCGTCACCGGCCGTTCCCGCAGCTCCGGCAGCACCCGCGCCGCCGCAACTCCCGGCCCCTCCGCGCATCGCTCCGCCGCGAACTTCGTTGCCTGCTCCCCCGATTCCGTAACTCCCGACCGGAAACCGATCAAGGCGACGATGAGACACGATGCTAGGTTTCAAAGGACGATGCGAGTGAATCGTAAATGGGTTTCCATATCGGCGTGCGTCGCGTTGCTGATGGCCTCATGGAGCGCCGCGGCGGCCGCGCAAGACAACGTAGCGATAGATAAAGTCGAGTGGAATCGCCGCTTGGCCGCGCAGTTCGAGACCGGCATTCGGACGGCGATCGTCATCGGAGTCGAAGGCCCGGATCTGTCGAAGATCGGGATGACCATCAAGCGCGAGCAAGGGCCTGCGCCGAAAGCCTGCGCGAACAACGCCGAGCTTTTCGCCACGCTTTTGACGGAGAATCTCGGCTACCCCCAAGACCAAGTCTTGCTGATGACGCCCGCCGGGGCCGACGACATGCAGCCGCGCCAAGAGAACGTGGCGCGAGTGCTCAAAGCACGGCTCGATGCCTGCAAGCCCGACGACATAATCCTCGTTTATTTTTCCGGGATGACCGTAGAGCAGGCCGCGCTCTGTTTGTCCGACTTTCCTGCGAACTTCAACGGCGAACGTGAGAAGGCCGATGCAAGCATGTTGCGGCTCGACGGACTACGCGGGCTTCTGCATCAGTGCCCCGCTCGGCGGAAGCTGCTCCTCATCGATTGCTGTCACGGCGGTAGGGCCGATCAATTCACGCACGCTTGGCATTCGGTAGCGTTAGGCACCGAATTCCAACAGACGACCGGGCTCCTCACCTTGGTGGCGGGTGCTCCCGAAGAAACTCCGAAATCCTACGGCGGATATGGACTCTTCACGAAATCGGTGGCGCGCGGACTCGCGGGCTCGGCCGATTTCGACCGTAACGGCATCGTCGACAGCGACGAGCTCTATCGCTATCTACTGACGGATGTTTCTTCGGCTATTGCGCGTCTCGACGCAACTCTGACGCAAACGCCGACGCGCGTGCTTGGGCAAGACGTGGTCGGGGTATTCGCGCTTTCGCGTCCCACGGGGACGCGACTGCCGCTGCTTAAGGAGCCGCGGCGCCCCAAGCCCGGCGAAACCTGGACGAATTCGCTCGGCATGAAGTTCGCCTACGTTTCGTCCACGGCGGCGACCCCGATCGGTTCGCCCGAAGAAGAACCGGCGCATGAAGCCGACGAGTATTTGCACGAGGTCGCGTTGACGAAGCAGCTTTACTACGGCGTCTACGAGGTGACGCAGTCGGAGTATCGGAAGGTGATGGACGCCGAGCCGAGCTTCTTCTGCGCCGCAGGCGCAGGACGCGATAAAGTCTCGGGACTCGACACCGGCAACTTTCCGGTC
>JAIOPP010000086.1 GCA_021413845.1 Planctomycetia bacterium
CCGGCGAGACGGCTTCGTCGCCGGATTCGAATCCAATCGACAAAGTCGGTCTGAAGCCGGGTGTCGGAGGATCGCGAGAATAAGCAACCGTGTCGGTAATCTTCAGTCGACACGTAAACCGCATCCACGGCAAGGAGCTGCGACATCGGCGGAGAGTTTAATCTGTTCGAACTAACGTTCCTCGCACATTCGATTCGGCAAGTCGGTCATGACGCAGAGCACATTTTGCCGTGATCGGCGAATTGGAACGCGAACGTATGGTTTCGAGCGATTACCGGACGCCGGCAAGCAGAATAGGAGTGACTCGTGGAGCACTGGAGTCGACGACGACCGTATTCGAATGCGATCGGACTCGCATCATTCCGATCGTTGCGATTCGGCGTGTCAGGCTTCTCAGGCGGTGCCGTATTTCGGGCAGGAGACGACGTACGACCGATTCCTGGTCTCTCCGAAGTTATTTCGCTGCCGGCTTAACGTCGCGAACGTATTCGTGGCAAGTGACGCAAGTCGACGTCAAATGTTGATAAGTGTAGAGAGCTCCGTCCGCGTTCTTTTCCTTAGCGAGATGCACGAGTTTCTCCGAGAGGCGATGAAACTCGGCGCTGTAGTGGTCGTAGACGGCATCACGTTTCGTGGTGTGCCATTCGTCGATGTCGCGGAGCTGCCGTGCGCCGCGATCGATTAAATCGAAGTCACCGTACATCAAACCTTCCAGCGTCTGTTGAGAAGCGGCGAGCTTGGCTCGCATGAGAATCGCGTCACGTTTCTCTTCGCGACTCGGATCGGCGGCTCGCGTGCTCAGAGAGTCGATCAGAATCCCTGCGATCAGGAGGCCTGCCAGAGAGAATGCGACGATCTTCATGACTTTAATTCCTCTTATGTGATATGGGCCGACACGTTCGTCCGCTTCGCGATCCCCGTGCCGTGAGTATCTCACGATCTTGCCGATCGTTCACAGCTTTCCGTAATCGGATTCCGAAGCCTCGATCCCGAGCTGCTCGGCGACTCTCCGATGATCGGGAACGATATGCGATATTTACGCATCGTCGGGACATCGTTTTTCAGAACCATTGCGCCGCTATTAATGCAAACGACATGCCCTCGGTTTCGACATGAAAAACTCATTGCCACGGCGAAGAATCGATCCCGTGGAGGTCAGTCGCCCCGGTCCTTAAAGGGCGGGCCTGTGCGATTGAGAGCATCTCTTCGCCGAAAGCGCGCCGTATCGCACACCCGTCGTTGTCGTCTGGAGCGGTCGACGTAGTGCAATCGAGTCTTTGAGGGAGCGAATCGTACATGGAGGTGCGTATCTCCTGCCGACAACGAGTTGCGGTACGGCGATTGCTTTTCGCTGCGAGTCGACTCGGTCGCTCGATATCATCGTTGGGCCGTGTTGGGAGATTTCGCCGACGTTCGCGCTATGCTCATGCAGGCTATTAAGGATCGCGCGAAGGCGTTCGAGCTGAAGCAGCAACTTGATCGGATGAGCGTGTTCAAAGATTATGAGGACCGATGTCCGGAGCTCTTTAAGCATCCCGAGTAAACGACGGTATTCACCTTTCAGAACGCGCACGTCGCCCGAACCGCATGGAGAAACGAACGATGTCCAACGAAACCGAGACCTTACACGATCGAGTCGAGGCATGTCGCCGGCACCTGACAACGGCGGAACTCAACGCGGACGTGCGCCGCGAACTATTGCAACTGCTGGCCGATTTAGACGAGCGACTTGCGAACCAAGCCTCGTCGTCGAAGTCCGCGACGGTGAAAACCCGGACCGAACAGACACTCCCGTCACCGATCGAGCGCTTGAGAGACCTCGAACGGTCCGTCGAAGCGACCCATCCGGTGCTTTGCGGACTGGTCGGGAATTTAGCCGACGCGTTGAGCCGCTTGGGAGTCTGAGTCGGATCTCGCGATTCTACGACTCGCCGCGCGCTCACGCTCGAGCGGTTTGCAGCGCATTCTCCAAAGCTTCTCGAATCATCACCAACTCCCCGACATTCTCCAACGTGAGTAGACCGACGAGCGCTGCTTTGCGAAGCACAGGCATCGTCGGGCAGTCGCGGGTTTGAAAGCGCTCGATTGCGACGGTGAGCGGCTCATCGGCATCGGCGGTCGAAAACGTTCGTTGCATCGCCGTTTCAATCGTTCCCTCGCTACCGGCCCGAGCGAGCGACCTCAGGAGATCGCTGCGAGTCAACACGCCGACGACCCGAGCGTTATCGATGACGGGAAAGTCGTGCTGCGAGCCGGCAAGGATCAACTGAATCGCGCGATGGATCGAATCTTGCGGAGCAAGGCTTTGAAAGTCGGTAAGCATGGCCTTCGCAACGGAGATTCCGTTGAGCGACGACTTCATCCGGACCTCACCGGCTTCCTGGGGGGCACCGATCCAAACGAAAAGCGCAACGAACAGCAGAATCGGGTTCGCTAGGAGTCCGACCAATGCGAACAGCAACGCTAACGATTGTCCGACCGAGGCCGCGATCTGCGTCGCACGCGCGTAGTCGAGTCGTGTGGCAAGTAAGGCTCGCAACACCCGCCCGCCATCCATGGGAAACGCGGGCAAGAGATTGAAGAGCCCCAGAAAAACGTTTACGACCAAGAGCCTTTGCCAAAAAGGAACTTCGTTCGGCGGCAGCTGCTCCATCGGAATATAGGAGCGCGTGAGCTGCAATCCGACGAACACGACCGCGGCGATGACCATATTCACCGCCGGACCGGCCAGTGCGACCCACAATTCTTGACGAGGATTCTCGGGAATTCGCTCCATGCGTGCGACCCCGCCGATCGGCAGCAGCGTGATATCGCGAGTCCTAATGCCGAATCGAGCCGCGGTCAGGGCATGCCCGAGCTCGTGCAGGACGATGCAGCCGAAGATCGCGAGTACGAACCCCACTCCTTCCAACGCCGAGACAAGACCTTGCCGTTCCGACCAATCGCTGAGAAATGCGAATGCCAACAGAATGAAGAACGTGGCATGCACGTAGACGGCGATGCCTCTCACTTCTCCGATTTTCCAAGACCATTTCATCGCATTGTCGTCCGTGGTCGGTGGGGATGAACATTCGATACGAAGTCCTCTCGGCTCTAGAAGCAATAGCCATGCCGCCGGTGACCTGTTCGCGGACGAGTGATGTCGGTCGAAATCACCTACTCATTCGAGACGATCACCTTGAGTGCATGAGTCGTTTTCGCGTTTCCGAAGGTCTCGTAGGCTTTCACGATATCGTTCAGCGCATAGCGATGGGTGATCAATTGTTGCGGTCGGAGCTTGCCGGTGGTAATCGTCTTCAGTAGCAGTGGCGTCGTCACGGTGTCGACGAGACGAGTCGTCAGCGTGATGTTCTGCGACCAAAGTTTGTCTAGGTTCAATTGGACCGGCTTGCCGTGTACGCCGATGTTGGCGATGCGTCCTCCCGCTGCGACGATGGTTTGGCAAAGATCGAAACTCGCCGGGATTCCCACCGCTTCGACGACCACGTCGAAACCGACGCCGTCTGTGAGACTCATGATCTTCTCGACGGCAGCCGCGTCGCCGCCGTTGACCGTCGCGCTCGCCCCCAGTCGCCGAGCGACTTCCAGCCGGTTGTCGTCGACATCGACGACGACGATCGTTGCAGGCGAATAAAACTGCGCCGTCAACAGCGTGGCGAGTCCGATCGGCCCACCGCCGACGATCACGACCGAATCGCCCGGCTGCACTCGGCCGTTCAGCACACCGCATTCGTAGCTCGTCGGCAGAATGTCGCTCAGCATCACGACGGCTTCCTCGTCGCATCCGTCGGGAACGCGATGTAGGCTGCCGTCGGCATGCGGAATCCGCACGAACTCCGCTTGCGTCCCGTCGATCCGGTTCCCGAGCAACCAACCGCCGTCGGAGCAATGCGAATACATTCCCCTCTTGCAGTTCGAGCATCTGCCGCATGAGGTGATGCAGGAAACGAGCACGCGGTCGCCGACACTCACGGTCGACACTCCGGTGCCGATGTTTTCGACGACGCCGATTCCTTCGTGCCCCAGGATTCGGCCTTCCGAGACCGTCGGAACGTCCCCTTTGATGATATGCAGATCGGTCCCGCAGATCGTCGTCTTCGTGAGCCGAACGATTGCGTCGGTCGCTGATTGAAGCGACGGTCGGGGCCTTTCTCCAAACCCGATCTCGCCGTTACGGCGATAAATCAAAGCCTTCATCGGAAAATCTCGAACTCTTGTTAAATGAAGGAAAGTTTCCGATGTGGCATGCCACGACTCGACACGCAGACACGATTAGGGGCTTATGCGAGCGATGCGCGTACTTTCGATCGCTTCCTTCGCGGCAGCGATTTCTTCGTCTTTCCGGCATCGAAGTAAGCTTCGACGAGCGCTCGAAGTTGTCGATCGGTCAGCTTGTCGCCGGCTTGGACTTTAGCGACTGCCGGTGCGGATCGTTTGGTGTCGAGAAACTTCGCAAACTCCTTCTTCGCCGTGCTCGGACCGAGAATCAGCAGCCGGCGGACGTTCCTTAACTGCTTTTCCAACTCCCGATAGAAGTTCGTGCGTACCGCCATCGACTTTCGTTCCAATCGGGCCTCGGCGACGAGGTCGTTCTTCGTATATGCCGGCTTCGCCGTCCCCTTCTTGGGATCGACTTTGACGGCGGGAGACGCGTCGAGTTTCACGATCTTGCGTTCCGGATCGTTCAAGTAAACGATCACCGCATGCTCGGAATCGACCCAAATACCTGCATTCGTAGCCATGACAGGCTCCTTCGAAACTGACGACCGAAAATTGTTTTAATTCGTGCCCGCAACCATCGTTCGCTCACTATCGTTGCCCCAAGTGGATCGGAGCCGGCACGTCCAGACCGGCCGTACGGACGTCGCGGACGTGTTTGTGGCAATTGACGCATTGCATCGTGAGGCCGACGTAGGCGAACGCCGCCGCATCGATGTTCTTCTTCTTCGCGGCCGCCGCGACCCGATCGGCGGCACGACGGAATTCGATGCTGTGTTGCAGGTAGTCCGCAGTCTGCAACACTTGCCACATTTCGTCACGGCTTTGAATGCTGAGATCCTGCGCGCTCTTTTCGATCAACTGGAAGTCGGCCAGCGCGATCCCTTCGAGAAGCTTCTCCGAATGTGCGAGCTTGAGCCGCATAAACGGCGCGACCTTGTTCGGGTCTGCGGTGTGACCCGACGTGACGGAGAGCCCGAGGGCGGCGAAAGCGACGGCGAACAGAATTCGGCGTTTCATGACTTGTTCCTTCGACTAAGGGGAAAGGGCATATTCGGTGAAATCGAGAGACACGATGCGGTTGAATCAAACGTCGAGACCCGAGTCTTCGTTGAAGGCTCGCGATAGCAGAGAATTCTCCGCAGCTTCATGTGCGTTGAGTCGCTTCGCGAAGAGTGCGTAGTCGGCCTTCAGATTCGCCCAGACGAGCGGCGCGGCGTCGGCCGCACGAGCGTGGTCGAGCATCTCATCGGCGGCCGCAAGAAATTCGCCGTGTTGTCGTTGGAGAATCGCTGCCTGCGGCGCGATTTGCGGTACGCGCACGATCGCCTCTTCCAAGTAGCCGCCGTTCTCTTCTTGCTCGAAATGACGAGCCAGGCGATCGCGCAGCGCGGAAACGAACTCCGTCAATTCCGCAATCCGCGCGGTCGATGCATCGACTTCGCGCGTCTCGTCCAAGATGCGGTGAATTCTTTCGATCGCCGTGTGCAACTCACGGTGCTCGCTCACGGCTTGCGTGTAGTACGGGTTAACCTCGTGGACGTGGTAGCCGTTGTTCATGATTTGCACCCCGCAACGACGGCCGCTTCGGTCTTCGAGGTCGGCTTCACCACCATGACCGGGCATTCGGCTTCGCGCATCACTTCTTCCGCGACGCTGCCCATTAAGAGTCGGCCTAGACCGGTCCGCCCGTGGCTGCTCATCACGATGAGATCGACGTCTTCCTCTTTCGCCACGCTTAGAATCGCCGAAGCCGGTAGGCCCGGCGCGAAACGGTACTGACAGGGGACGGCCGGATCTCGCGGCTTTACGGCCATGAGCATTTTCCGCAGCATCTCCGCGTCGGGCTCCGGATCGCCGTAGTAGTACAGGCCGTCGCCATACATCGCCGGCGGCTCCTGCACATGCACGATAACGAGTAAGGCGTGCCGTTCGCGGGCTAGGTCCGCCGCATATTCCAAAGCGGCATCGCCCTTGCTTGAGAAATCCGTGGGGAAAAGAATCTTGCGAGTTTTCATGAATAGGTCTCGGCAATTCGGAAGAGACTTCGCTGGTTGCGATTGATCCCTTTTGCGAATCAGATGCCGATCGAGCTCCGGCCGCGTCGTTTTTGGCAAAACCGATACCTACGAGCCGGAAAACCGAGCGATGATGAGCATTGCGGACCCGATCCGGTCGAGATTGCTCAGATGGGCGTTTACGCACATGCAGCGCGGTTCCGCACGCTGCGAGCCGCGGGATGCACACTTCCGTTGCGTCGAATCAGCGGAATGGAGTGATTTCGTTTGGTTGCCCCTGTGGCATAGCGGTTGCTTTGTCGTTGCCGGAAGTCGAAATCACTGCGTATACCCGGCGCTTGGGCCGAACTCCCTCAACGGAAGACTTTGATTCTCCATGAATGAAACTCAAATGCCGCAGACCGTCGACTTATTGATCGTCGACGACGATGACGAATACCGGAGCACGGTCGTGCGGCGGCTCGGTCGCCGCGGCTACCGGATTCAAGAAGCTTCGAACGGCGAGGCTGCGCTTGAAGCGGCACAGCGCCGCGAATTCGATGTGGCATTGCTCGACATGGTGATGCCCGGAATGTCCGGCGTCGACCTGACGGAAAAGCTCAAAGCGATCCAGCCCGACTGTGAGGTCGTGTTGCTCACCGGGCAGGGAACCGTCGAGACGGCCGTACGCAGCATGAAGCTTGGGGCATTCGACTATCTGATGAAACCTTGCCCGTTAGCCGATCTGGAAGTCGTGATCGAACGGGCCGCGGCACGGAGACGACTCACTAAGGAAAACACTCAGCTCAAGCAGGTCTTGGCTCGGGGGCAGGCGACTCCCGACATGATCGGAAATTCTCCGGCGATCCGCGAGGTCTATCATCTCATCGAACGCGCAGGGCCGACCGACAAAGCGATTCTCGTCGAGGGGGAAAGCGGCACCGGCAAAGAGTTGGTCGCTCGCGCGTTGCATCGTCATAGTTTGCGTGCCGATAAGCCGTTGGTCGTGATCAATTGCGCCGCGCTGGCCGAGACATTGTTGGAAAGCGAACTGTTCGGGCACGAGAAGGGTTCGTTTACCGGTGCCATCGCCAGTAAACCCGGCCTCTTCGAAATGGCCGACGGCGGAACGCTGTTCATCGATGAAATCGGCGAGACGCCGGGCTCGCTGCAGCCTAAGCTGCTCCGCGTATTCGAAGACGGCTCGATGCGACGCATCGGCTCGGTGAAAGAACGACGCGTCGACGTGCGCATCGTGGCGGCGACGAATCGAGACATGGCTGCCGAGGTGAAGGCCGGTCGGTTCCGCGAGGATTTGTACTACCGGATCAACGTCATGTCGCTGCGGTTGCCGCCGCTGCGCGAGCGTAACGGCGACGTTACGCTCTTGGTCCGAAAGTTCCTCGGCAATGATTGGCAGATCGAGCCCGAAGCCTTGGCAGCGATCGAGCGCTACTCGTGGCCGGGTAATATCCGGCAGCTCATCAATGCGATCGATCGAGCCAAGATCCTTGCCGACGACCGCGTCGTGCGCCTCAAGGATCTTCCTCGCGATGTCGTTCAAGGGCCAGAGCCGGCTGCAGCTATGCCGCCACGCGCGGCCGGCTTGGCCCTCGATTCAGCCGATTCTTCCTTGGCTTCGGTGGAGCGTACGCACGTCGTCGAGGTTCTGCGACGTGAGCGAGGCAATAAGGCCCGGGCCGCCCGAGCACTCGGCGTCAACCGTCGGAGCCTCTATCGCCTATTGGAACGTTACGGGCTCTCCGCCGACGGCTCGCCGACCGTTGCGAGCGGGCAGACGTCGTAGGGCATCGCAGCGCGCGGGCGCGTGACATGGTGACACACTTGGCCCGATCCGGCGCGCTTGCCGTACGCCGTCTCTCGCCAAGGCAGTTGCAAGATCAGGCGAGAATCGCGCCCTAAGTCGTTGCCGTTGAGGCACTCCGATAGCGCGACGAACGAAATCGCAAGAGCCTCGTCCGGCACGGCATCGTGGTTGCGTTGACTGAATCGTCGCGAGTCTCAGGTACGACTCGATTCGCTCCACGATTCTTCACGAGAGGGAACTCAACCATGTCCAGCATCACGTTTCATGGCGACGCTACCGTCGCTCCGATTCCGGCAACCGTGAAGCGGCCTGCCGCGACGCTCAAGACCGCATCGTGGCGCGACGGGCCTGAAATGCACGAAGACGATGCGCTCGCACTCCGCATCGTCTCGGCGATTATCTTTGCAGCCGTTGCCCTCGGGACGCTCGCAATGCTAGGAACCGTGCTCATTTGCGGTTGAAGCCGGTCCGCTTGCCGGCGACTTAGCCGCCCGGCGGATTAGACATCTCCGGCCGGTGGCGCTCGAAGAACGATATGAAACGAACTCCCTTGGCCGAGGATCGACTCCGCCCAAACGCGGCCTTCTTGATGTTCGATCATCGTCTTCGTGAAGTAGAGGCCGAGGCCGGAGCCGGGCTGGCTACGGTGTTGCATGGAGCGTCGAAACGGGGCGAAGATCATTTCCAGATCTTCGCGCGGAATGCCCGGCCCGTTGTCGGAAATAATGAACTCGAAGCCGTCGGCATGAGTTCTCGTTTCTACGTGGATGCGGCCGGGAACTCGTTCGATGTATTTGATGGCATTCGAGAGGAGGTTGTAGAACGACTCACGCAAGCGAACCGCATCCCCCCAAACCACGGGCATCATCTTGGGAAGGTCCAAATCGATCTGTTTGCCTTGCATAGCCGGGCGGAGTCGTTCGACTGCTTCAGCCAAGGCCGCTTGGCTGGAAACTTCGTGCAACGTTTTCTCTAGATCGAAAGAGGTCGTCACTGAAAGCAATTCGTCGATCATCTTGCTCATGCCGAACGTTCGACGTCGGGCCGACTCAATGAGTTGCTTCGCTTCGGCCGGCATCTGCTCGCCGAACTCGTCGAGTGCTTCGTCGCAGAAGTTCGCGACGGTCGCGAGCGGAGTCTTGAGATCGTGCGAGGCAAGATGCGCGAACTGGCGGAGTTCGATGTTCGCCTTCCAATACATCTCGAGCGCTTGCTGCATCGTCTGCGTGGCACGCGTGAAATAGGCTTCGAGCGTCAGGCCGAGATCAAGGAACACGACCTTCAACAGCGATAACAGACCCTCGACTTGCGGCGGTATGATCGCCCCATCGGCTGACAGATATCGCTGAAACGACTGTTGCAGAAATTGACTGTACGCGCCGAGAAAGAGCTCCGGATCGATCCCGACGGCGGCATGAGTTTGACCGACGAGGAGTCGCCGCTCGACGTACTCCGAATTCCATTCGGCTTGAAGCAAGGAAACGAAGTGTTCGAGTTGGGCGTGCTTCAAACGCTCGACAAGTTTGGGATCGGCGAGAAACCGCGCGGAATCCGGGAAGGACAAGAGATGCCGATAAAACACTTCGACCAACTCGGTGGTAAACTTCTCGAACTCCGGTGCGAGTTCACGAAGACGAGCTTGATCCTCGGTGCCGAGGTCGAGATAGGCTAATCGCTCGGCAAGCTTCTCGGCGTCGTTGCCTCGTTCGCTGCGGGAGTTCCGCGGTACTAGCGATGGGTTATCGGCCATGACTCTTCCGAGAATGAAAGCAGCGGTCGGGTGGTGGATGATTGCGGCGAGACGCTCGCGGAAAAAGTAAGAGTCAAGAAGTTATAACTCAATCGAAGGGAGCTATCGAATCGATGCCCGATAAATCCGCATCGATCGCCGTTCTCGCAGTACTCGGTCTCGCTTCGCATGCACTCTTGCGATGGACGCCGATTCTTGCACCGGAACACATGAACCGTGTGGCTTGGCCGCTGTTCTTCGTGCTCATCGCCGGCGGTGTGCCGCTCGTTTTCGAACTGCTGAAGAAGCTCTTGCGCCGAGAATTCGGCTCGGATCTGCTCGCCGGAATCTCGATCGTCACCTCGGTGTTGCTCGAAGAGTATCTCGCGGGGAGCTTCGTCGTGCTGATGCTTGCCGGGGGCGAAGCGGTGGAAGCCTATGCCGTTCGGCGCGCCTCGTCGGTCTTGGAAGCCTTAGCCAAGCGAATGCCGAAAATCGCACATCGTAAGATCGAAGGAAGATTCGAAGACGTTCCTCTAGAGCAAGTCGCGGTCGGCGAGTTGCTCGTCGTTCTGCCGCATGAATCCTGCCCGGTCGACGCCACTGTCGTCGAAGGACACGGCTCCATGGACGAATCGTATCTCACCGGCGAACCGTATCGAGTCTCGAAGGCCCCAGGTACCACGGTCCTGTCGGGTGCCATCAACGGCGACTCGGCGCTGACGATTCGAGCGGATCGCCCGGCGATCGAATCGCGCTATGCCAAGATCATGCAAGTCATGCGCGAATCGGAGCAGCGGCGCCCCCGACTCCGGCGCCTCGGCGACCAACTCGGTGCGATCTATACGCCGGTGGCCGTGGTAATCGCCGTGCTGGCTTGGTGGCTCAGCGGCGACGCGCGCCGATTTCTTGCGGTACTCGTGGTTGCTACGCCATGCCCGCTCTTGATTGCGATTCCGGTGGCGATCATCGGCGCGATCTCGCTCGCCGCCAAGCGCGGAATCATCGTTCGCGATCCGGCCATTTTGGAAAAGATCGATACCTGCCGCACGGCGATCTTCGATAAAACGGGCACGCTCACCTACGGGAGGCCCGACTTGATCGAAGTTCTTCCGGCGCCGGGCTTCGATCGACAAGTCGTGCTCGCCGATGTGGCGGGCCTAGAGCGATACTCGAAACACCCCTTGGCCACGGCCGTGCTGACGGCGGCCGAAAAAGATCACTTAGTGCTGAGCGCTGCCTCCGAGGTCAGCGAACCGCCCGGCGCCGGGATGAGCGGCAAGATCGGGAACCGGAGGATCTTGATCACGAGCCGGAAGTTCGTGGCGAAAACTTATCCGAATCAGGCCGAGCTGTTGCCGCCGATCGCGCCGGGTATGGAATGCATCGTCGTGGTCGACGATCGCTACACCGCGACGCTTCGCTTCCGCGATCTTCCACGCAGCGAAAGCAAAGATTTCGTTTCGCATCTGAGGCCGCGCCATCATCTCGATCGCGTGCTCCTCGTTTCGGGCGATCGCGCTTCGGAAGTGAACTACCTCGCCGAACTCGTCGGGATCCGCGAAGTGTTTTCCGGTCAGTCGCCCGAGCAAAAGCTGGAGTTAGTACGTCGCGAAACGGCGCTCGCCCCGACGATCTTTCTCGGCGACGGCATCAACGACGCCCCGGCCCTAACGGCCGCCACGGTCGGAATCGCGATCGGCGGGGGAAACGACGTGCTGACGGAAGCCGCGGGAGCCGTGATCCTCGAAACCTCGATGACCAAAGTCGATGAACTGCTCCATATCTCGATCCGGCTGAAAAAGATCGCGCTGCAGAGTGCGATCGGGGGAATGGCGTTGAGCGTCTTAGGAATGGGATTGGCCGCGCTGGGTTATCTTCCGCCGGTGACCGGAGCGATCGTGCAGGAATTGATCGATTTGGCGGCAGTACTCAACGCGATGCGCACGTCGATAATCCCGAGCTCCTCCGCAACGGATATGAGGCGTTGACTAATTCACCCGAAGCTTCGCCGATCTCTTTGCGTCACAGCACCACGCCCGGCTAGAATTACCACCGCATCGTCACAACGGCAAACGTTTGCCGTCCGGCGTAATCTAAGTATTCAATCGGGAAATCAGTCATGGCCGAAGGCACGATTAAGAAGTTGACGGACAAAGGATTTGGATTCATCAAGACGGCGACGGAAAAAGACCTCTTTTTCCATTCCAAAGCCCTTCAAGGCGTCGAGTTCGACGATTTGCGGGAAGGACAAAAGGTCTCGTACACCGAAGGCCGTGGTCCGAAGGGGCCGTGTGCCGAGAACGTCAAAGTGGTGTAGATGCGAAGTGAAGGAGATTAGTATGGACCGCAGCCGAAAAGCGAATCGTGAAGGCAG
Organism: Planctomycetia bacterium; assembly: GCA_021413845.1. Classification (NCBI taxonomy): domain Bacteria; kingdom Pseudomonadati; phylum Planctomycetota; class Planctomycetia; species Planctomycetia bacterium. The sequence continues at coordinate 12,150 of JAIOPP010000086.1, forward strand.
CGAAGCCTTGCTTCAAGTCAAGAGCCGACAAGCGGCGATGGGTGTTGAAGAGCGGGGCGAGGACAAGCTCACTCAATTGGAGATGTTCGTCCAGTCGCTGAAAAAAACGCCTGCCGGAGGCACGGACCTCCAACACCGCCTCAAACTTTTCGGCGAATGCAAACGATTCGAAGGCGAATCGTCGGGGCAGTTCTACGGTCGGCTACGCAATTGGTTGGACCGGTCCCTACCGAAAACTAATGCTCC
>JAIOPP010000087.1 GCA_021413845.1 Planctomycetia bacterium
ATCGCGGCCGGCCGCGGCTGGTCTTTCGAGCAAACCGGCTGGTCCGTACAGTTGCACACCATCGCCGATGCCGAGATCGCCGGTGAACTCTCTCGCCGTCTTACCGATCCGGCTACTTTCGGACCGATGCTCGATACCGAACGCTCTATTCTCGATGTGCTCAACCAAATGCCGAACGTGGCGGCGGAGCGCGACGGCGGCGTCGACCACGCTTACGAAAGTCCTGCTTTTCGCTATGTCGTCCGCACGCGCACCGTCGAAAACGTACGCCGCGTCGCCTGGGCTCGGGGAGCCGTGCGCCGCAACGACCTGGAATGGACCGTGCTCGAAGCCCGCCCGAGCAACGCCTCCTCCGCGATCGAAAGCCTCGGCGTGCTGCTGCCGAGTCCGCCTGCGACGAAGCGGATCGCTGCCAGGCTCGACCGGCATGGCGCCATCGCCTGCGAATTTCTTCGTAGCCCGGGCCGGCTCGCCGACCTCGTCGATTATTGGCGCGCTCACGACGTCGCCACGACGCCGAGCAGCACAGGCTCGCAAGGGGTCCAAGAGTTACAATGCCGGTTTCAAGGCCGATCGTTTCAGGTCGCGGCCCTCTCCGAATCACAAACTCTCGGCACCACGCTGATGATCGTCGCTTTAGATCCTCCTTCCGTCACTTCTTCCTCGGCTCTTCCGTCGGCACCATGAAAAAACTAACGCAGTTGATGATTCCTCTGGGGCTCGGCATCGCGGCGTTCGTGATGAACTGGATGGCGGTGCAGCCGCAACTCGGCCGCGAGTTCGTCGTCGCTTCCGGCGCGATCGAGATCGACCAACCGCTCAAGGAAGGAAACCTTTCGCGTTTCAAAATCGTCGGAGAAAATTTCGATCGCTTGAAACAGACGCTAGTGCCTTGGGAAGAGCGTGCCGCGTTGCTCGGCCTTCCGGTGCAGCGCCGGTTACAGGCGGGCGACGTTCTCTTCTGGCAAGACGTCCGCTATGTCGCCGCCGACTTCCTGACGGAGCCCGATGAGATTCCGCTGCACGTTTCGCTCGAAGGGGTCGACTATGAGCCCAACCTGCTGAAAGTCGGCAACCAAGTCGGGCTCATCGTGCCGTCGATGCCAGCGGCTTCGGCCGACGCGACGCCGAGCGCAGGCGCCACCTCGACCGGTCCGACGCAGTACGAAGAGCTCGGGCCGTTCCGAATCCTCAGCATCGGGCTGCGCACCGAAGCGGCACCGAACGAAGATGCCAAGTCGTCGGCCCAACGAGGAAACGTCCGCATTCTCACATTGGCGATGAAGACCGACGCCCCTCGCCCCGAGACGACGAGCCCGACCTCGCGCTCGCTACCTGCCGCGGCGCAAAAACTTTTATATGCCCAAAGCTTGCGACGCAGCGACGGCAAGGCGATCGTCGCGATGGTCTTATACCAAGACATCGCCAAGCTCCGCCGCCTCCGCGAAGCCGCCGCGACCACGGCAGCGCCGACCGGCACCGGTCCCGCTGGAACAACTCCCATCGGAACGGCGACGAAAAGCATTCCTGAAGAGCCGAAGAAGCCGTAGCGAAGAAGAACGAGTTACGAGAATCATTGCCGACGCGCAAGGTCGATCGAACACTATGCGAATTCGCTACAACCATCTCCTCGACAACAGCCCCCACGTTTACGACGTGCGCGGCAACTATCTGCGCATCGGGCGAGCGGCCGATAACGAGATCACGCTGAACAGCCCGTTCATTCCCGATCGGGCCGTGGAGATGGTCCGTGTCGCGGCGGGATGGGATTTGCTCGTGGTTTCCGGAACGTGCGTCATCGACGACCAAGACCTGCACGTCGGCGATCGGCGCACGCTGGCCGACGATTGCCGACTAGGGCTCGGTCCGTTTTCGTTGCAGTTGGAGTTTCCGCGCACGGCCCGACAGACCGACGAACAACGGCGCCGCGAGATCGACGATCGCCTGTCGGAGTTCGTCATGGCCGTACATCTTGAACTGCTGGAGCGGATGGACTTGAAAAGTCGCGGTGTCGGCGAGGTCGGACTCAACGACGAATTCCTCCTGACGATGGAGCGCAACATCGAAGAGATCGCGCGCCTGCGCGACATGTTGAAGCCGGAACACGACGCGCTCGTCATACAAACCGCCGGCCATGCCCTACGCAGCGAACTGCTCAACAGCCTGCTCGCGGCTGCGCAAACCGGGCCCGACGTCTTCTCCGGCGACCGCCATTGGAGCCGGATCGTCTCGACCGTGGCGGATCGCGAAAGGGAATTGGCCGAGACGAACGAACGGATCGCCAAGCGGCTGGAACTGAAAAGCCTCGCCGGCCTCACCGAGCGGCTCGACGCCGTCGATCGTAAATTCTGGACGATCTACGCCGCGCTCGTCGACGGCGTGCATCACGACTTTCGCGAGTATCTGGCGTTTCGTTATCTCAAGAAGCAGATCAAAGACATCGTCTTCGGCTACGGCCCGCTCGAAGACTTGCTACGCACGCCGACCGTCTCCGAGATCATGGTCGTCGATCGGGAGCATATCTATATCGAAAAAGGGGGCGTGCTCGAAAACTCGGGACGCCGCTTTACTTCCGACGAAGTGACGGCCGCGATCATCGACCGCATTGTTTCTCGCGTCGGTCGGCGCATCGATAAATCGCAGCCCCTCGTCGACGCGCGCTTGGCCGACGGCAGCCGTGTGAACGCCGTCATTCCGCCGCTCGCGGTCAGCGGCCCCTGCCTCACGATCCGCAAGTTTCCATCGCGCCGCATGCGCGTGGCCGATCTCGTCGCGAAGGGGAGCCTGACGCCGACGACGGCCGCATTCCTCAAGGCCGCCGTGTTGGCACGCGCCAACATTCTGATCGCCGGCGGCACGGGAAGCGGCAAAACGACGCTGCTCAATTGCCTAAGCGATTTCATCCCGGACAAAGAACGGATCGTCACGATCGAAGACACGGCCGAACTGCAACTGGCGAAAGAGCATGTCGTGCGGCTCGAAACGAAGGTGGCGAACGTCGAAGGGCGGGGCGAGTACACGATCCGCGACCTCGTGAAGAATTCGCTCCGCATGCGGCCCGATCGGATCGTGGTGGGGGAATGCCGGGCCGCGGAAGCGCTCGACATGCTGCAAGCGATGAACACCGGCCACGACGGCTCGATGACCACGATCCATGCGAACAACGCCTCGGACGTGGTGCTGCGCTTGGAAGTGCTCGTGCAGATGGCGGCCGACTTACCGATCCAATCCATTCACCGCCAGATCGCCTCGGCGATCGATCTGATCGTGCAGACGGCTCGCGTGCGCGACGGATCGCGGCGGATCACGCAGATCACGGAAGTCGTCGACTACGACGAACGGAACGGACGCATTCGCCTGAAAGACTTGTTCTTGCTGGAAACCAACGACGGCCGGATGCAACTCGCCGCGACCGGCTGCTTGCCGACGTTCATCGATCGACTGATCGAAACCGGCTTGCTCGACCTCAGCGCGTTCTATCTCGACGAACCCGATCCGGCGGCGCAACCATGACATCTTCGAGCCCTGCACTCTGGCTGTTTCTCTCATCCGTCACTTACGGCGCGGCGGCGTTCTTTCTCACGCGGCTCATCGAGCCGGCCTGGGATCGGATCACGTCGAGCTATATTCGCGACCTTCAGCCGATGCTCACGGCGCTAAACCTCGACGACGGCCGCATCCCGCAGCGCATGCGCTGGTGGGGGATCGCGATGGCGGTCGCGTTTCTGTTCGTCGCTCTCGGCCTCGGCATGTGGCCGGTCGCGTTCGTCGTGACTTACATGATCTACGCCGCCCCGCGCATCTATCTCCAAGCGTTGATCGCGAAGCGTTCGTTTCTGCTGCGCGATCAACTGGTCTCGGCAGTGACGGGCCTGGCGAACGCCACTCGAGCAGGGTTGTCGCTGGCTCAAGGGATCGATAACGTCGCCCAAGAAACTCCGGAGCCGTTGGCTGCGGAGCTGCATCGTATCGTGCGCGACTATCACGGCGGCCGGCCTTTGGCTCACGCGCTGAAAAGCGCGCGCGAGCGATTGCAACTCGACGGCTTCACGCTGTTCGCCTCGGCTCTGCTCGTAAGTCTCGAACGTGGGGGAAAGATCACCGAAGCGCTCGATCGGATCGGCCGGAGCTTGCAAGAGAACCAACGTCTCGAACGGAAACTTCAAGCGGAAACGGAAAGCGGTCGCAAGGTCGTGGTGATCTTAGCCTCGTTTCCGTTCGTCTTTCTCGGCTTGTTCTACTTCCTCAATCCCGAAGGGACGGGGCTCCTCTTCACGACGCTTGTCGGTCAGTTGGTGCTGCTGGTCGTGATCGCGATGGTGTATTTCGCCGTGCAATGGGCCCGACGAATTCTCGCCCTCGAAGTTTGACGAAAGACTAGGTTTATGGATCGGATTCAATGGTTACTTTGCGGCAGTGCGACGGCAGCCGGGGCCGTGGCGTTGTTCGCCTGGCTCGTGTTGCGCTTGGCGTGGCGGCCGCGCGTGCGCGAGGCGGCGGCTTGGGAATTCGAAGCCGCTCGTCGGCTCCGGCTGGCCGAGAAGAACTCGGCGTATCGCTGGTTCGAGCCGCTGGTCGACGAGTTGGCCGCGCGGGCACGTCGCGCACCGCAGAAGGTCGAAGAAATCGGTCGGAACCTGATCGCCGTCGATGAGCCTTTGCCGTGGAAGCCCGAAGAGTATGTCGCCGTGAAGCAATTGGAAGCCGCGATCGGAGCGGTGTTCGGCTTGGCGATCGGCACGCTCTTCGGCGGCATCTTTTGGGGGCTGCTCGCCGCCGGCGCTGCGTTCTACATTCTCGTCCGCATGGGCCTGCAAGATCTCGGCGAGAAGGCCGTGAAGCGCACCGGCACCTTGAAACGCCGGCTGCCGTTCACGATCGATCTGATGGCGCTCATGCTCGAAGCCGGCGGCGGCTTGTTGGAGAGCTTGAAAACGTTGGTCGTCGACCTGCGCGGGCATCCGCTCGGCAACGAGTTGGAATTGATCGTCGGCGAGATCCAACTCGGCCGCTCGATGCACGACAGCCTCGTTCGCTTTCAAAAGCGGGTGCCGGATCCCGACGTCGCCGAGTTGGTTTTTATGATCAACAAAGGAGAAGAGTTCGGCACGCCGCTCGCACAGACCTTTCGCCTCCAGGCCGAGCAGATGCGGTTGAAGCGGTCGCAATGGGCCGAACGCGCGGCCGGTGCGGCGCAGGTGGCGATCGTGATGCCGGGCATCATCATCATGATCGCGTGTTTGCTGATCATCGGAGCCCCGTTCATTTTGTCGGCGTTATACATTTAGCGTTATACATTTAGCAAAGACCGTCGCTCAAGCAGCTCAAACCCTATGCCCGCCAAACTCACCGTCACCGCCGGCCCGCTCCTCGGTTCCGAACTTTGGATCGAGTACGAGGTCGTACGAATCGGCTCGGCCGACGATTGCGAACTGCAGCTCGTCGCAGCGGGCCAAGAGCCGCATGTCGTGACGTTGCGTTACGCCGAGGGCCGGTACCTGCTGTACAACCGGGGTGCGCAGCCGCTCCGCTTAGATGCGAAGCTCGTCGAACCGAATGCTTCGGAGGAATGGCGCAAAGGGAAGACGCTGCAACTTCCAGGCGGTACGTCGCTGCGCATGGAAACGACCGGCGACGGCGCACCCGCTTTGCGTGCCGCTGCGACAGCGCTCCCCACGCTCGCCGCCACGGCCGAGGCGATGCAAGCCGAGGTCGCGGTGCCGCTCGCTCTTCAATCGGTCGAGGGAGCGAAAAAGAAGCAAACCGGTCAAGCGATCGTCATTGCGCTGCTCTTCGCGGCCGCAATCGGCGTGCTTCTAATGGACGACCCGAAGCCGAACGCCGCGGGTACGAAAACGAAAACTTTCGCCGAACTCTCCACCGAACTGCGCAACGATGCTTCCCTGACGCCGGACCTTTGGATTCGTTTCAGCGAGGCCTATACTTCGGCGTATCGCGGACGGGCCGATGCCGCCGAGGTGGCTTACCGCCGCTTGCGCGATCGGATCGAATGGGAGAAAAGCATGTTGGCGCAAGACGGCCGTGCCGTCCCGGCGTCGTTGCTCGAGGCCGATGCCTACGTCAAACACCGGCTCGGCGAGAAGCGTTAATCCTCCGAATCGAAAAGCCTTTAGGATCTGCACGACATGCCCAGCGCCGGTGATTTCGAAACGTGGGAACTGCTCGGACGCAACGCCTACGGCGCCGTCTATCGAGGCGTGCAGTTTTCGTTGAAGCGCGACGTCGCGATCTTCGAGCTCGATGCTGGCTTGCGCAAGGAAGCCGAACACTCGCCCCGTTTTTGGGACGACGTTACGCAAATCGCACAACTCACCGACGACGCGCTCGTGCCGGTGTTTGCGATCGATCGCAAGCTCGGATGGATCGTGATGGAGCTGATGTCGGGCCACTGCGGACAATTGCTCGACAAGCCGCTGTCGGTCGAGGTCGCGCGGTCGATCTTGCGGCAAGGGCTGGCGGGCCTGCGCCGGTTGCACGAAGCCGGCCGCACGCACGGCGATCTTCGGCCGGCGACGTTGCTCATTCATCGCAGCGGTCGAGTGAAACTGAGCTTTGCGCTCGGCGCGGCGATGACAGGAGGCTTGCCGTATCAACGGCGCGAGATGAAGTATATCGCGCCGGAATTGGTAAGCCCCGCGCTCGGCGAGTTCGGGCCGCGAGCCGATTTATATTGCCTCGGCTTCAGCGTGTTGGAATTGTTGCTCGGCCCTAAGTTCGCGACGCGCTTCGCCGGCGTCGGCAACGAAAGCGAAGCCGACAACCGGACTGCTTGGATGCGCTGGCATGCCGACGAAGCGGCCCGCTTGCCGAACGTCGAAGAATTGGTTCCCGGCGCGGCGGGCCCGTTGGGGGTCGTCCTCGATCGGCTGTTGAAGAAGCGCTCGGCCGATCGTTTCGCTTCGGCGGAAGAAGCGCTGGCGCTCTTGGCCGAAGCGCCGCTCGTGCCGGTGATCGCTCCGGGAAGCGCGGCCGACGGTTCTGCGGGAGGAGCGGCGTTGGTTGGAGAAGTCGATAAGTTGCTCGATCCCTCGTCGCGATACGACGTCGTCGCTCCGGCATCGTCCGGTGGAGCGGCCGGTGCGTCGGCATCGGCTTCATCGCAGCCGCGCAAGCAGGTTGCGGCGCCGTCGAAAGGAGCTGCGGCGAATGTGAAGAATAAGAAGTCGCAACTCCCGGCGATTCTCGTCGGTCTCGGCTTCGCGGCGATCGTCGGTTGGATCGTTCTTTCCGATAGTCGAAAGTCGGGGCCTGCTGTCGATGATGCGGCCTCTAAGGTTCCTGCATTGAGCGAGCCGCCGCCGAAAGAGGTGCCGAAGCCGGCCGCGGTCGTGAACCAGCCGCCGGTGCTGACGTTGCCGGCCGAACAGACGATCACGGCCGAGTCGCCGTTTCGAACGACGATCAAAGCCGTCGATCCCGACGTGCCGCCGAACGTCGTTCGCTATCGCTTGGTGGATGGCCCGAGCGGCGCTCTCTTGGATGCCGCGACGGGCGTATTCGCTTGGACTCCGCCGGCGATCGATGCACCGCAACGAGTGGAACTGAATGTCGTCGCGGAAGACGACGCGACGCCGAAGCAAAGCGCTGCGGGAAAATTCGTGTTGCAAATAATACCGCGCAACAAGCCTCCGACGATCGACCCGATTGCCGATGCCGTCGTCGAGTTGCCGCTCGATCCGGAGATCGATGTGCCGGCCGTTTCGCTGCGCGTGCGCGCGACCGATCCCGACGATCCGGGCGGGCTGCCGCGGTTCGTGTTGGTCGAGCCTGCGCTTCCCGGCGCCAAGCTAGACGCCCGCACCGGACGATTCACGTTCACGCCGCCGGACGCCGCGCTCCTGAAACCGGGGAGCTATCCCGTGGCGATCGAAGTATTCGATCAGGGTTCGATCCCGGCGTCGACGAAAGCTGAGTTTAAGATCATCGTGAAATCGACCGCTCCTTAATCGTGCGTGCCGAATCGTACTTATCAGGTGAATTATGGTCGTGTGTCGTGTTGCTTTCGTCTTACTGCTGGCCGTGTGCTGCGGTGCGTCGCAGTTTATGCACCAAGCAAGGGGCGCGCAAGGCCCGACGGAGTTGGTCGCCGCGGGGAATGCCTCGCTCACGGCCGGCAACGAGGAGGAGGCGTTGAAATCGTTTTCGGACGTGTTGCGCGCGGAGCCCGCGAACGTCGGGGCGAAGGTCGGTCGGGCCGAGATTGCGATGCGCCGCGAGTTGTACCCTCAGGCGATCGCGGGCTTCTCCGCCGCCGTCGCCGCCGAGCCGAACAGCGCCGCACATTATGCACGCCGCGCGGCCGCCTATGCCGGCGACTTGCAATATGCCCCGGCCGTGGCCGATTGGACGCTTGCGATCGAACGCGATGCGAAGCAGCCGGCCTATCTAGTCGGCCGCGGCGATGCCTACCTCGCGCAGAAAAACACCGACGCCGCTCTGACCGACTACATCGCCGCCGTGCGTGGTTTTCCCGACTATCTGCCCGGGTTCTTGCGATTGGCCCGAACGCAGTTGCGAGTGAAAAAGGACTTGAGCCGGGCCGCGAGCACTTACACCGATGCGCTCCGGATCGATCCGAAGTGCGTCGAGGCATTGGTCGGCCGGGGAGATACTTATCTGCAAGACGAACAATACTCGGTCGCTCTACGCGATCTCACGCAGGCCGTCGAGTTGAAGAAAGACGATGCGCCGGCGCGAAGCTTGCGCGGCGATGTCGAACTGCTGCACGGCCATTACAAGGAGTCGGTCGCCGACTACCGCAAAGCGGTTGAGCTTGAGCCGCGCAACGCGCTGTTTCATTGCGACCTCGGCTGCGCGCTCGTTCGGTCGGAAGACTACGCGGGCGCGATCAAGAGCCTGAAGCGCTCGGCGAAGCTCGACCCGAAGATGAGCCGCGCGTTCATCTATCTAGCGGTCGCGGAGTTTTCGCAGGGGAACCAGTCGGCCGCGCAAGCCGCTTTGGACGGCGCGAAAAAACTCGACGACAAATGGAAGGACGCGAAACTCGAACGCCGGCATTCGCGCTTCATCGCGTTTGCCAACGGCACCGATAAGCCGGTCGAGGTGAAGGTATGGTATTTCACCGATGCGATCGACGGACGTTTAGCGTGGTATCCTGCGGAGCCTGGGCAAGGAGAACCGATCACACACAAGATCAAAGCCCACGACACACTGTATCCAGCGTACAAAGGAATGCGGCTTCCCGTCGCGAAGCTCCGCTTTACGGTGCGCGCGGACGACGGCTCGTTCACGATCGATCGTTTTCAAAACACGGATTTGGACGCCGCGCCGACAGGGGGATACATTGATACTGCACCTCAAACATTCAGTTTCCCGATCGTTTTGCCCGAAAAATGACGGTTGCCGAAAATATCGCGCGGGATGTGTAACATTCGCCGGCGTCTTGCGCTTTCGCTGGGTAGAGCCGATCGAAGTCCTTCAGATTTGGGAGTCGTGGTCATGCGAAACTTCGTCCGATTCGTGATGTGCGTCGGCTTGATGGTTTCGGCAGGCGCGCAAATCGGATCCGCCGCCGAAGAAGACATCATCATCAAGAAGCCGGCGGCTAAGAAAGTTCCGCTCGATCTCGACGCGGTTCCCGGCCGGCGCTACGGCCTGCTGGTCGGCGTGAACGACTACACCTATTTCAGCGATCTCGCTTACTGCAACGACGACATCGGCAGCTTGAGCGATGCTCTCCAAAAGTCGGGCTTCGATGCACGAGACTTGACGGTGCTGCGCGATGGGCTGACCGATCATCATCTGCTGCCGTTTCGCAACAACATTCTCACGCAGCTGAAGAACTTGCTCGAGTCGGTACGCACGAACGACTTGGTGATCGTTGCCTTCAGCGGCCACGGCGTGCATCTCGCCGGCAAGAGTTATCTCTGCCCGACCGACTCGCAACTCGACCGCGCGGGCGAGACGATGATTCCGCTCGACACGCTGTATGAAATGTTGCAAGGGTGCCAAGCGTCGCAGAAGTTGCTGATCGTCGATGCTTGCCGCAACGATCCGACTCCCTCCGGCACCCGTTCGCCGGCGGGCATCGACCAGACGAACGAGTTCACTCGATCGCTCCAGCAGCAACAGCCGCCGCGCGGCACGATGCTGTTCAATAGCTGTGCGCCGAATCAATACTCGGTCGAGGATCCCGACTTCAAAAGCGGCGTATTCATGCACTACTTGATCGCCGGCTTACGGGGCGAAGCCGATGCCGACAAAGACGCGAAGGTCTCGCTCTTCGAACTTTATCGCTATGCGGAATACGAGACGAAGACCTACGTTCGCCGAACGCGCAACCTCGTGCAAACGCCGGTGCTCAAAGGAGAAGTGACCGGCGTGTACGAGCTTGCGGTCGTGAGCGAGAAGTCGGCGGAGTTGCCGAAAGCCGACCCGCTCGCAAACACGGCCAAGCAGGCGACCGTGATCCCGAGCACGACAGTGCCGAACAATACCGTGCCTGCCGCCGTCGCATTCGGCCTCGAGAAGCCTGCCGTCGCAGACACGGCGCTGACGAAGTCCGTGATCGATGAACACCCGTTGTTGAAACAGGGGAATCGGTACTTCGCGGAAGGAAAGTACCCAGAAGCGATCGACACCTTCACGAACGCGATCAAGGTGGAAGAGAACAAAACCGTGATTCGGGAAGCGTTTAAACGCCGCAGCGCCGCCTACATGGCCGCCGATCCGAGCGCCAACGTGATGAAAGCGTTGTCCGATAGCCAAGCGGCGGGACTGCCGAGCCTGACGGCGCAGATTCGCGGCAACGACGCCAAACTGATGGACGCCAGCCGCGTCGTCGCTACGCTCAAGAGCGGGCAGTTCGTGCAAATCAGTTCGGTCAACACCGTGTGGTTGCAAGTCGTCTCGGTCGACGGCAACGACTCCATCATCGGCTGGTTAGAGATGAAGAACCTCGGCGAGCAGAAAGAACAAATCGTCGTCGCACCGCAAACGGTGCGGCCCACGTATCCGCAGTACCCGCAATATCCTCAGAATTCCAACGGCGGCAATCGTCCGCTCTCTCCGCGTCCCAACGGCGGCGGCGTGGGGGGAGGAATCATCCGAGGTCTCGAACGAGAAATGATTCGACAGATTTTGAAGTAAACACTCGCGGTCGTTTTTCTCCGCTTGGT